>JAHIQV010000025.1 GCA_018903185.1 Gammaproteobacteria bacterium
GGAGCAAGGCACGCACACGGAGCTGGTGGCGCACGGCGGCGTGTACGCGGGCTTGGCGGCGCTTCAATTCAACGCCTGACGGTAACCGTCAGAGCACCCCGTGGGATCGAATCGATGCCATCAGTCCTGTTATGCGTTTAACGCATAACCACCAGCCAACCTGGCGTTGGACAGGGGCTTGCGCTCTCCGTAAGCTGGCGACCCGTTGACTCCACAAAGGACAACGCCAACCAACAGGAGACTTTCAGCATGTCACAAGCACCGCATTCCACAGGCGCCGCGGCCAACAGCCCGGCCGCCTTCACCAGCGCCCTGCCTTCCTACCTCGACCCCACCAACCTCGGCCCCTGGGGCATCTACCTGCAGCAGGTGGACCGCGTGGCACCCTACCTGGGCAACCTGGCCCGCTGGGTGGACACCCTCAAGCGGCCCAAGCGCTCGCTGATCGTGGACGTGCCGATCCACCTGGACGACGGCACCATCGCCCACTTCGAGGGCTACCGCGTGCAACACAACACCAGCCGTGGGCCAGGCAAGGGCGGCGTGCGCTTCCACCAGAACGTGACGCTGTCCGAAGTGATGGCGCTGTCGGCCTGGATGTCGATCAAGAACGCCGCGGTGAACGTGCCCTACGGCGGTGCCAAAGGCGGCATCCGCGTCGATCCGCGCCAACTGTCGATCGGTGAGCTGGAGCGCATCACACGCCGCTACACCAGCGAGATCGGCATCATCATCGGCCCGACCAAGGACATCCCGGCGCCTGACGTGAACACCAACGAGCAGGTGATGGCCTGGATGATGGACACGTATTCGATGAACGAAGGCTCCACCGCCACCGGTGTGGTCACCGGCAAGCCGGTGGATCTCGGCGGATCACTCGGCCGCCGCGAAGCGACCGGCCGCGGCGTGTTCACCGTGGGTGCTGAAGCGGCCAAACACACGGGCATGGACATCAGCACCGCGCGCGTGGCGGTGCAGGGTTTCGGCAACGTCGGTGGCGTGGCCGGCAAGCTGTTTTCGGAAGCGGGTGCGAAGGTGGTGGCGGTGCAGGACCACGGCGGCACCATCTACCGCGAAGCGGGCCTGGACGTGCCCTCGCTGCTGGCGCATGTGTCGCGCGTGGGCTCGGTGGCGGGCTTCCCGCAGGCCGAAATCATCAGCAACGACGCCTTCTGGGATGTGCCCTGTGACATCCTGATTCCGGCCGCGCTGGAACAACAGATCACCGAAGCCAACGCCGGTCGCATCCAGGCGAAGATGGTCATCGAAGGCGCCAACGGTCCGACCACGCCGCAGGCCGATGACATCCTGCACGACCGCGGTGTGCTCGTGGTGCCCGACGTGATCGCCAACGCCGGCGGCGTGACGGTAAGCTACTTCGAGTGGGTGCAGGACTTCTCCAGCTTCTTCTGGAGCGAGGACGAAATCAACGAGCGGCTGGTGAAAATCATGAAAGGTGCGTTTGCCGCCGTGTGGCAGGTGGCCGAAGAGAACAAGGTCAGCCTGCGCACCGCGACCTTCATCGTCGCCTGCAAGCGCATCCTGCACGCGCGCGACCTGCGCGGACTTTATCCTTGACCCACCCCCGCGCCGCCTGCGGCCTGCAAGGCACGCCGCAGGGAGCCAACTACTGCAGGGTTTCCTTGAGCGCGGGCAGCGACGGGAGTGGCATCACCTCGATGCCTTCTTCGATCAACTCCAGGGCCACCTCGGGGCTGGTGCGGCCGCGGATGTTGCGCTGGTCCATCTCGCCGTGGTGCATGGCCCGGGCCTGATCGGCAAAACGCTCACCCACGTCTTCGGTATGGGCCAGCACCTGGCGCATGGCCTTGAGCAGTTGGGCATGCAGTGCAGAGCCAGACGCCGGAAGGCCCAGTTCCACACCGCCGCCGGCTTCTGTCGGTGCAGCGGGCGCCTTGTCTTCGCGCCCCGTGCGCAGGTTCAGGCGCGGGGCCGAGAGCATTTTCTGGATCTGCGTATCGCCGCACAGCGGACAGCTCACCAGGCCACGCCCGAGCTGGCTGGTGAAGTCGTCTTCGGAACCGAACCAGCCTTCAAATTCGTGCTGGTGGGCGCATTGCAGGTTGAGGACCTTCATGCAGTGGATTATCTGGCAATGCCCGCGGGCATGCGACCCGACCAGTCAAGCACCCATTCACCGCGCTGGACGTTCTGCAACCAGAGCATGCCGACCAGGGTCTTGGAGTCGACCACCTCGCCACTGTGGCACCAGACCTGCAACTCGGTGGGCGTGGCCGTGAACACATCCAGAAACTCGCCTTCATCCAGACGGCGCTCGCCCAGGGAGAGCCCGCGCGCAAACCAGATGTCGATGATCTCGTCCGAATAGGCGATGGTCGGCGCCAGCCGGCCGGCAAAGGCCCATTCACGGGCGCTGTAGCCGGTTTCCTCGCGCAGTTCGCGTTGCGCGCAAGTCAGGCTGCCCTCACCCGCATCGAGCTTGCCCGCCGGGAATTCGATCACCACGGCCTGCATCGGATGCCGGAACTGGCGCTCCAGCACCACCCGGCCATCGTCGAGCAGACCAATGACCATGACGGCCCCGGGGTGCAACACATATTCCCGCGTGGCCTCACCGCCGCTGGGCAGCCGAACGGTGTCGCGCACCACGTGCAGGAAATGCCCTTTGAGCAGCTCGGTACGAGAGACCGGCGTCTCGCGCAAATGGCCATCAGCGGTGGGCATCTGAGCCGGCAGATGGGCCACCGTCAGCCTCGACGGTGGAACAGATAGCGGTACACAAAACCTGGAAAGGCCAGCGTGAGGAACAGCGCCGCCGTCGTGGCGTAGAACTCCCAGCCCTGCGGGTAGATCTGCCCGGCCGACTGCTCAAGGGCCAGCCCCAGCGCCCCGACCAGCAGGTAACACACCACCAGCTCTCCGACGCGCATCCCCAGGGTCTTGGGCTGTTTGCGCGGAATGACAGCCAGCCAGCGGTTGTTGAGAAACGGCAGGTTGGCACCCACCAGGGCGGCCAGCAAAACCAGCCAGACAGACATTGAATGGGTCATAAGGTGCAATTGGACCCGATGGGGGGCGGTCGGTTCAACGACCCGCCACCCGCATCAGGCGGTTCAGGCCAGCAAGGCGGTAATGGCCTGGGCACACAGGGTCATGAGGCCACCGGGCACGATGCCCAGGACCAGCACCAGCGCGCCGTTAAGAGAAAGCACCGAACGGGCGTCTGCCCCGGCCTCGATGTCAGCGGTCTGTGTCGGTGCGTCAAAGTACATCACCTTGACCAGGCGCAGGTAGTAGAAGGCACCCACCAGCGACATCATCACCGCAAACACGGCCAGGCCGATGTAGAGCGGATGGGACGAGGCGAGCAAGGCCTGCAGCACCGAGAGCTTGGCATAGAAGCCCACCAGCGGCGGCACGCCGGCCAATGAGAACATGCACACCGCCATGACACCGGCGTACAGCGGGCTGCGCTGGTTCAGGCCGGCCAGGTCGCTGATGTTTTCCGATTCGAAGCCATTGCGCGAGAGCAGCAGGATCACACCGAAGGTGCCCAGCGTGGTCAGCACGTAGGTGATCACGTAGAACATCGACGAGCTGTAGGCGTTGGCCATGTTGCCGTTGTCACCCGCGACCACACCCGCGAGCAGGCCCAGCAGCATGAAGCCCATCTGCGAGATGGTGGAAAACGCCAGCATGCGCTTGAGGTTGGTCTGTGCGATGGCGGCGAGGTTGCCGACCAGCAGCGAGACCACCGACAACACCGCCAGCATCTGTTGCCAGTCCACCGCCAGCGGCAGCAGGCCCTCGACCAGCAGACGGATCACGATGGCAAACGCCGCCAGCTTGGGCGCGCCACCGATCATCAGCGTGATGGCCGTCGGAGCGCCGTGGTACACGTCGGGCACCCACATGTGGAACGGCACGACACCCAGCTTGAACGCGAGACCGGCCACCACGAACACCAGACCGAGCACCAGCACCTGGGCCGAGCCCTTGAGCGTGGCTTCTCCACCGGCGATGGCCTTGAGCACTTCGGCCAGGTCGAGCGAACCGGTGGCCCCGTAGACCATGGACATGCCGTAGAGCAGGAAACCGCTGGCCAGCGCGCCGAGCACAAAGTACTTCATGGCGGCTTCGATCGCCTGTGCATCATCGCGGCGCAGCGCCACCAGCGCGTAGCTGGAGAGCGTGAGCAGTTCCAGGCCGAGGTAGATCACCAGGAAGTTGTGGCC
>JAHIQV010000026.1 GCA_018903185.1 Gammaproteobacteria bacterium
CTTGCGCCAGGCGCCGTCCAGCCACAGCTCGGTGTAGCCATGCCAGACGAACACATCGGTCTGCATGGTCTCGCGCAGCTTCTGGGTGGAGAGGTGGTTGCGCACGTCGGCAAAGCCCAGCCGCGCCGGGATGCCGGCCGCCCGCGCCACGGCCGTCAGCACCACCGCCTTGGGCACGCACCAGCCCAACCCCTGCGCCAGCGCCGTGCTGGCTTTCATGCCGTGTTCGGACAGGTCGATGCGGTAAGGGTCATAGCGCAGGCCGTCGCGCACCGCGTTGTACAGCGCCACGGCGCGGTCCCGTTCGGTGGCGCCTTGCGCATGGGTGCGCGCGAAGGCCATCACCGCGGGGTGTGCACTGTCGATGCAGGGCGTGGGGGCCAGGTGGGGGTTGAGTGCTTGCATGCTGCGAAATTACCAGAGTGCCATACGGCCGGACGACACCTGCGGGACGCCCGACCGGCACCCGATCTGTGAGGGCAAGGCAGCAAGTGCCTGTTTTCTTCATTTCATGTATTCGGGTTCGCGCCGTCATTCATCCGGACAAGCCTCCATCCGTTCAGGTGCTGAACGTGATGGGCAACACCGCCGCGCGCACCGCTTCGCATATTTGTGTGGGCACGGTGTAACGCCGCCGTGTGGCCGCCACGCAAGCCGTGGCCGGTCCAAGGCGGCGCGGCCCTGCCTATACTGGCGTTTTGTCCGCGCGGCCCGCGCCGCCAGCCGAAAGACCACGCCATGAATGCCCGACTGCCCCAACCGCTGCCCCCGCTGGATGCTTCGGCCTTGCAGGCCCATGTCGACACCGCCTGGGCGCAGCGCATCGTGCCCGAGCTGGTGCGCTACATCGAGGTGCCCGCCAAGTCGCCCATGTTCGACCCCGACTGGGCGGCGAACGGCCTGCTGGAGCGCGTGTTGCAGAGCGCGGCCGACTGGGTGCGCGCGCAGTCCGTCGATGGCCTCACACTGGAGATCGTGCGGCTCAACGATGCCAACGGCGTGCCGCGCACGCCGGTGCTGTTCTTCGAAGTGCCGGCCAGCGCCGGGAAAGACGGCACGCCAGTGCCCGCATCCGGCCAGACCGTGCTGATGTACGGCCACCTCGACAAACAGCCCGAGTTCACCGGCTGGCGCAGCGACCTCGGCCCCTGGACGCCGAAGATCGATGACGGCCGCCTCTACGGCCGAGGCGGCGCCGACGACGGTTACGCGGTCTATGCCAGCATCGCCGCGGTGCAGGCGCTCAAGGCCCAGGGCGTGGCGCATCCGCGCATCGTCGGCCTGATCGAGACCTGCGAAGAAAGCGGCTCGGCCGACCTGCTGCCGTATGTGGACGCGCTGCGCACCCGGCTGGGTGACGTGGGCCTGGTGATCTGTCTGGACAGCGGCGCCGGCAACTACGACCAGCTCTGGCTCACCACCAGCCTGCGCGGCATGGCCAGCGGCGTGCTCAAGGTGGAGATCCTCACCGAAGGCATCCATTCCGGCGATGCCTCGGGCCTGGTGCCGTCGAGCTTTCGCATCATGCGGCAGGTGCTGGACCGGCTGGAAGACAGCGCCACCGGTCGGCTGCTGCCCGCCAGCTTTCATTGCGAAGTGCCGGCCGAGCGGCTGGCGCAGGCGCAGGCCACCGCCGCCATCCTGGGCGACGAGCTGTTCAAGCGCTTTCCCTGGGCGCACCACGACTGTGGCGGCTCCAGCGTGTTCGCCCTGCCCACCACCACCGACCCAGTGGAGGCCCTGCTCAACCGCACCTGGCGGCCCACGCTCAGCGTGACCGGCGCCGACGGTTTTCCCACGCTGCAGAACGCCGGCAACGTGCTGCGCCCCTACACCGCCTTCAAGCTCAGCCTGCGCCTGCCGCCGCTGGTGGACGCGCCCGCCGCCGTGCAGCAGCTCAAGGCCCTGCTGGAAGACAACGCACCCTACCAGGCCCGCGTCACTTTCGAGGGCGAAGGCGCGGCCACCGGCTGGAACGCGCCCAGCACAGCGTCGTGGTTCGAAGACGCGCTGCAGGGCGCCTCGCAGGCCCACTTCGGCGCCGCCTGCGGCACCATCGGACAAGGGGGCACCATCCCGCTGATGAACATGCTCAGCCAGGGTTTCCCGCGGGCGCAGATGATGGTCTGCGGCGTGCTCGGCCCCAAGAGCAATGCCCACGGCCCCAACGAATTCCTGCACCTCGACTACGCGCGCCGCCTCACCGCCTCAGTGGCGCAGGTCATGGCGCGCATGCCCTGAGTCTGTCCAGTCCCCGAGTTGCCGGCGACATGTCCGACACCACCCAAGCCCCCTTCACCCTGCGCGACGGCCTGAACCTGGCGCTGTACGACTGGCCATTGCCTTTGCGCATGCGGCCACGCGGGGTGGTGCTCATCGTGCACGGGTTGGGAGAACACGCCTGGCGCTATGACCCGCTGGCCCAGCGCCTGAACGAATGGGGCTTCTGCGTGCGCGCCTACGACCAGCGCGGCCATGGCGAGTCGGGCGGCGATCGCGGGGTGCTGCCGGACGACGATGCCCTGCTCGACGATCTGCTGGAAGTGGTTGAAGACACGCGCAGACACCTGGCACAGCCTTGGGCTTGTCCGCTGATCCTGCTGGGGCACAGCATGGGCGGTCTGGTGGCCTCGACCTTCGTGTTGCGCCAGCGGGCGCCGGTGGACGCGCTGGTGCTGTCTTCTCCAGCGCTGGACGCAGGGATCGGGCCGCTGCAAAAAGGGCTCATCCGTGTGCTGTACCGCTGGGCACCCAACCTGGCCCTGTCCAACGGGCTGGATGCGCGCTGGATATCGCACGACCCCGAGATTGTGCAGGCCTACCAGCGGGACCGTCTGGTGCACGACCGGATATCTGCACGGCTGGCGAACTTTATCGACAGCGGTGGACCGCATGTGGTGGCGGGAGCGCCCCACTGGACCGTGCCCACCTTGCTGATGTACGCCGGCGCCGACCACCTGGTGCGCGCGGAGGGGAGCCGTGCCTTTGCCGCCGGGGCCCCACGGGAGCGTGTGACCAGCCATTGCCTGGAGGGCCAGTTCCACGAGATTTTCAACGAGCAGGATCCATCAGCGGCCTACGCCCTGCTCAAGGGCTGGCTCGACCAGCTGGTGTCGGTGGTCTGAAGGGCAAACCCCCGCAGCGCTTCGCGGGGCTCAGCGTTTCATCAGGCCGCCGAGCATGCCCATCAGATCGCCCGCATCCAGCTTGCCGTCGCCACCGCCGAGCAGTGCGCCCAGGCCACCCAGGCCGTTGTCCTCCGGCAACTGGCCTCGGGGCGTGAGCTGGTCGATCAGGCCGGGCAGCAGGTCGGCCAGGGTGCCGGCAGCCTGTTGCTGGTTGCCGCCGAGCTGCCTGGCGATCATGCCCATCAGGTCCGGACCCAGCGCGCCGCCCAGTGCGTCGGGCGAAACCGGCTGGTTGGCGCCCGTGCCCACCCACGATTGCGCAGCGTCACCCAGACCGCCTTGCTGCAGCTTGGCCAGGATGCCTGAAAGGCCACCGGCGTTGTTCATCAGCGCAGCGACGATGCCCATGAGCACCTGCGGATCGATGCCCCCCGAGGCCTGTACCTGGTCAGTTTGCTGGCCACCCAGCGCGGCGCCCATCAGTGAATCCAACAGTCCCATGTGACATCTCCCGTCAAAACGATGACCGGCGCCGCCCGGTGCCGGTTCAGGTTGCATTCTGGACTTGGCGCCGAAGCCACGCAAGCCACGCCAGAGCCAGTCCCGTGAGGGCCACGGGCACCAGTGAACCCACGTTCAGCCACTGCCAGCCCTGGGTGGTGACGAGGGCGCCAGAGGCGAAAGACGTGACCGCCATGGTGGCAAAAACAAAAAAGTTGATGGCGGCCTGTGCGCGGTCTTTTTCCTCAGGCCGGTAGGCTTGCAGCGCCAGGGTGGTGCTGCCGGTGAACAGGAAATTCCAGCCCACGCCGAGCAAAAAAAGCGCAATCAGGAACTGGTGCAGGTCCACGCCCGAGAGCGCGATCGCAATGCAGGCGATGTTGAGCACCACGCCCACGCCCATGATGGTGAGCGTGCCGAAGCGCTTGATCAGGTGCCCGGTGAAGAAGCCCGGCGCAAACATGCCGATCACATGCCATTCGAGCACCAGCGCGGCGTCGTCAAATTCAAAGCCGCACACCTGCATGGCCAACGGCGTGGCCGCCATCAGCAGGTTCATCACACCGTAGCCCAGCGCCGCCCCGGCGGTGGCCACGATGAAAACCGGCTGACGCATGATGACCGAGAGCGGGCGCCCCGGGTCGGCGTTGGCCTTCTTGGGCGGCAGCGGTGGAAATTTCAGAAACGACATGATGGCCATCGACAGCAGCGCCACCACCGCCAGCGCCAGGTAGGCACCGGCAAACGGCACCTCGAACAGGCTGCGCGTGCGGCTGGCCAGATTGGGTCCCAGCACCGCGCCCACCAGACCGCCGGCCAACACCAGCGACACCGCTTTTTCTCGAAAATCGGGCGCGCTCAACTCGGCAGCGGCAAACCGGTACAACTGGCCGTTGGCGCTGTAGTAGCCGGCGATCACGGTGGCCGTCACGAGCAGCCAGAAGTTTTTGTCGATCGCTGCCCAGAAGCACAGCAGCGCCGAAGCCAACGCCACCAGCAGCCCGATCTGGAACGAGCCCTTGCGGCCGAACGCGCTCTGGGTGCGCGCCACCAGCGGCGTGGACAGCGCCCCGCCCACCACATAGCCCATCACCGGCAAGGTGGCCATCCAGCCCAGTGGCGCGAGCGACAGCCCGACCAGCCCGTTGATGGCGATGAAGACCACATTGTTGGTCAGGAACAGGCCTTGCGCGGCGGCCAGGAGCCAGAGATTCTTGTTCATAAGTGGTTGTTTATACAAGGCGTTGGGCACTTCTGGGGTCGCGGACCCGACGGTATAGTGGGCCAAGTCGGCCAGCCGGCCGTTTGCACCATCTGTAAAGACGCAGATTCCAGGAGGACTCATGAACGCAAGCGCTGAACCGAAGGCCGACGACGCCAACAAGACCCTCACGACGGTGATCTACGCGCTGTACGCCTCGTCGCTGCTGCTCGGCATCACCTGCCTGGTGGCCATCGTCATGAACTATGTGAAGAAGGACGACGTGGCCGGCACCTACCTGGAAAGCCATTTCCGCTGGCAGATCCGCACCTTCTGGTTCGCGCTGCTCTGGAGCGTGATCGGTGTGCTCACCCTGTTTCTGGTGGTGGGAGCCTTCGTCCTGCTGGGCAACCTGGTCTGGTTCATCTACCGCATTGTCAAGGGCTGGCTCTACCTCAACGATGGCAAGCCGATGTACGCCACGACCGCCTGAGGTGGTCCGGCACGGCTTCAGGGCTGCGAGGCGATGACCAGCGCCGCCAGCGCGGCGGTTTCTGCGCGCAGCACGCGTGGGCCCAGGGTCACCGGGATGAAGCCCGCCGTTCGGGCCTGGGCATCCTCGGACGGGCTGAGCCCCCCCTCCGGGCCACTCAGGAACAGCAGCGGTGCCTGGGCCGGCATGTCGCGCAGCACGTCGGCCAGGGGGCGGGTGTCGGGCGCGAGCGAGAGCAGACAGCGCAGGGGGCGGGGGGCCTCTGGATCGGCCTCTTGCGCGGCGCCTGATTTCAGCCAGGCCAGCAGTTCCTGAACCGGCGACACGGCCGGCACGCGGTTGCCGCCACATTGTTCGCAGGCCGCGATGGCCACCGACTGCCAATGCGCCTGTTTCTTGGTGGCGCGCTCGCCGCTCAGGCGCAGCACGCTGTGTGCGGTGTGCAGGGGCTGGATGCCGGCCACGCCGAGTTCGGCGGCTTTTTCCACCAGCCAGTCCATGCGGTCGTTGGCGGGCATGCCCAGCGCCAGGTGCACACGGCGGCTGGCTTCGCGCTCCAGGGCCTCGTGGCTGTCCACGCGCACCGCCACGTCGCTGCGGCCCATGCGCAGGATGGTGGCGCTGTATTCGCCGCCTTCGCCGTTGAACAGCGTGATGACGCCGCCCGGTTGCAGGCGCAGCACCTGCACGTGGCGCGCAGCGGCAGCGGGCAGTTCCAGCTCGGCGCCGAGGGTCATCGGGACGGGGCAGTGAAAGCGCGGCATGTGGGGATCAGACCCGCCCGAAGGCGTAGCCCGACGCGGCCTCGAAACCTTCGATCCTGTCGATGAGCTGGAGGAACGGGCCGAGTTCGCGGTAGCGGTGCGTGGTGTGGCGGATGTAGTGGATGAAGCGCGGCGCGTCGGCCAGGTACTTGGGCTTGCCGTCGCGCAGCGTGAGGCGCGCGAAGATGCCTGCCACCTTCAGGTGGCGTTGCAGGCCCATCCACTCCACCGCACGGTAGAAGGCACCGAAGTCGCTGTGCCAGTCCTCGAAGTCCATCAGGCCGGCCTGGCGGGCCTTTTCCCAATAGCGGATGGTGACGTCGATGACGAAGTCCTCTTCCCAGGTCAGGAAGGCGTCGCGCATCAGGCTGGCCACGTCGTAGGTGATGGGGCCGTAGACAGCGTCCTGGAAATCGAGCACACCAAGCTGCTGGGCCGGTGTGGTGCCAGGCTGGCGGGGGATCATCAGATTCCGGGGCATGAAGTCGCGGTGCACGTAGACGCTGGGTGTGGCGAGGTTGCGCCGGACGATGCTGTCAAAGGCCTTCTGCAGTGTCGTGGCCTCCTTGGCATCCAGCGTCACCTGACGGTGCTGCGTGAGGTACCAGTCAGGGAACAACTGCAGTTCGCGTCGCAGCAGGGTCTCATCGTAGGGCGGCAGCACGCCGGGCTTCGAGGCGAGCTGCCAGGCCAGCAGGCTGTCGAGCGCGGCCATGTAGTGGGCGTGGCTGGCCTGCGGCTGTTCCGGGTTGATCACGTCCAGCAGGGTCTGGTGACCCAGGTCGCTCAGGAGCATGAAACCCTGTGGCTCGTCCCAGGCCAGCACATCGGGCACCAGCAACCCCGCATCGCGCATCAGCGCGGCCACCTGCACAAAGGGCTGGCAGTTTTCGTGTGCCGGTGGCGCATCCATGATGATGAGGCTGCCGCCGCTCAGGCGGTCCAGCCGCAGGTAGCGCCGAAAGCTGGCATCGGCAGAAGCCGGTCGCAGCGAGGTCGCCAGCAGGCCGTGCTGCCGGGCGAGAGGCGCCAGCCAGGCCAGGAAAGCGGCTTCGCGCTGCGGGTCCGTCCACGCGACGGCGTTCGTATTGGGGGGCATGTCTGGGGCAGGGGTTGGGGGGTGTCAGCGACCGTCGCCGTGAAGCGGCAACAGGCATAGGATAATCGCCGCAGATTCGAAAAATCCATTGCGCCGCTGACCTGGTTCCGGGCGGGCGTTTCGTGGTCCCGCCGACCTGTTGCAGCGGGACCGAGTTCCTACAGCATTCAGAGTCGGCCGTTTTGCCACACACCGCCTTGAAACCTGCTTCCAGACCCATCCCCGCTTTTTCCCGCAGCGCTCGTGCAGCGAGCGGCGCCTGTCCCGAACCGACCCGCCTGTCCCGGGCCGTCCAGGGTGCCATTGCGGTGCTGGCGCTGGGTGCCGGGGCTGTGCCGGTGTGGGCGCAGGATGCCGATGCCGGAGAATCGGTCCGACTCAAACCGGGCGCCCTGTTGCAGGAGACGCTGCCGCCAGAAACGCGCAAGCAGTTGCCGACCTTTGTGTGGGGTGAGCGCATGGAAGGCAAGACCGACGACCTCACCGTGATCGACGGCGAGGTGGAGCTCCGGCGCCACGACACGGTCATTCGCGCGGATCGGGTCGAATTCGACCAGCGCACCAACGAGGCGCTCGCCACGGGCCATGTCCTGATCAACCGCAGTGGCGACCGCTTCGAGGGTCCCGAGTTGCAGATGAACGTGGAGACCTACAAAGGCCATTTTTCGGAACCCACCTACCGGTTGTTGAAGAACCAGGCCAACGGCGACGCCAGCCGCATCGACTTCCTGAGCCAGGACAAGATGGTGGTGCACGACGGGCGCTACTCCACCTGCGAGCGGCCGCCGGGCAGCACCTGGATGCCGGACTGGCTGGTCCGCGCCACCACCATCGAGCTGGACACCGAGGAAGACGTGGGCACGGCCAAGGGCGGTGTGCTGGAGTTCAAGGGTGTGCCGATCCTGGCGGCGCCCTATTTCACTTTCCCGTTGTCCGACAAGCGCAAATCGGGGGTCCTGCCGCCGAGCATGGCCATCGACAATCAAAGTGGCGTGCAGCTGACAGCCCCGTATTACCTGAACCTGGCGCCGAACATGGACGCCACGCTCGCGCCGTCCCTGATGACGAAACGGGGCGTGGATCTCGCGGGTGAATTCCGCTACCTGCAGCCGAGTTACACGGGGCGGCTGCGGGCCGCGTTCATGCCCTCGGACCGGCTGCGCGACGATGACCGCTGGGCGTATTCGCTGCAGCACAACCAGCGCCTGACAGACAGCGTCGGTGGCGGAGGCCCGATCGGCCTGCGTGTGAACCTGAACCGTGTGGGCGATGACAACTACTGGCGCGATTTCCCCCGTTCGATCACTTCCTTGACCTCGCGGTTGCTGCGCAACGATGCTGACATGAGCTGGGTTGGCGGGCCCTGGTCGGTGAATGCGGGTGTATACCAGTGGCAGTCCTTGCAGGATGTGAGTGCGCCTTTCACCCCACCCTATGACCGCCTGCCGTCGCTGGCATTGAACTATCAGAAGTTTGACCAGACACTGCTGGGATCGCCTGGCTGGGATCTGCTGGTGCAGACCAATTTCACCCGCTTCGAGCGCTCCGTTCTGTCCACGGCCGGAGAGCTCAAATCCGGAGGAGATCGATCCCTGGCGGTGGCCGAACTCACCCGTCGCTGGCAATCCCCTGGCTGGTTTGTGCAGCCCCGCGCGCGCCTGCATGCGACCCAGTACCAGTTTGACAATACCGCCGGTGTCCCAGTGTCGGCTTCGCGGGCGGTGCCCACCGTCAGCCTGGACAGCGGCCTGGTGTTCGAACGACCGGCCGCCTACTTCGGCCGCCAGTACACGCAGACGCTGGAGCCCCGGGCGTTTTTCACCTGGACGCCCTACCGAGACCAGGCGGGCCTGCCCAACTTCGACTCCGGTGCACGGGACTTCAACCTGGCGACGATGTTTGCCGAAAATGCCTACAACGGCAACGACCGCATTTCGGACACCCGGGCAGTGACCCTGGGGGTCAATTCCCGGCTGCTGGATGTCGACAACGGCGCTGAGGTGATCCGGCTGGGCATCGCCCAGCGCCTGTTGCTTGAGGACCAGAACGTCACATTGCCGGGAGGAACGCCTGTCACCGAGCGGCTGAGCGACATGCTGCTGGCCGCCCGTGTCCAGTGGGATCCGCTGTGGTCGTTTGACACCAACCTGCAGTACAACCCCAAGAGTCGGGAGAGCGTGCGGACCACGGTGGGGGGGCGCTACACGCCAGGTCCTTACCGTGTCCTGAGCGCGGCCTACCGTATTCAGCGAGACGTCAGCGAGCAGATTGATCTGGGCTGGCAGTGGCCACTCGCCGCTTTGTGGGGAAATGCGCCGGCGCGTGTGCCGGGTCGTGCCCTGGGGCCGGGCCAGTGGTACTCTGTCGGACGCTTGAACTACAGCATGCCCGATCGCAAGATCATCGATCTTGTGGCCGGATTTGAATACGATGCCGGGTGCTGGCTGGGGCGCGTGGTGGTGTCCCGTCTGCAGCAGAGCACGACCGCAGCCAACCAGAGCATTTTGTTCCAGCTTGAGTTTTCCGGCTTCTCTCGTGTCGGCGCAAGCTCGCTTCAGACCCTGCAGGGCAACGTACCGAAATACCAGTACCTGCGTGAAGAGATTGCCCCGCCAAGCCGTTTCCAGCAGTACGACTGACCCACACAGATCCACATGACCGACATTGCCCGCTTGCGCCCTTTGCCCGCTTTGTTGTGCGGCCTGGCACTGTTCGCGCTGAATCCCGTTTCCGCCTCCGCCCAGTCCTTGCGCTTGAGCAGCGAGCTTGAACGGGCAGGCAGTACACAGCCGTCCGTGGCCACGCGCACGGTGGACTACATCGTTGCGCTGGTCAATTCCGAGCCGGTCACCAACAGCGAAGTGCGGCAACGCCTGCTGCGTGTCGAACAGCAGTACGCCCAGCGAGGCGTCGCGCTGCCTCCCCGGGAGGAACTGGCGCGCCTCGTGCTGGAACAACTGGTGGCCGAACGTGCCCAGCAACAGGAGGCGAATGAGCTGGGGCTGCGTGTGGACGAGGCGTCCCTCGCTCAGGCCGAACAGGCGATCGCGGCCCAGAACCAGCTCACCCCGGAAGAGTTTCGCCGGCGTGTGGCTGCCGAAGGCATGGACATCAACCGGATGCGCAACGAACTGCGCGGTCAGATCCTGCTGCAACGCGTGCGCGAGCGCGAAGTGGAACTGCGGGTGAAGGTGAACGAATCCGAAATCGACGCGTTCATCCGGGAGCAAGGCGCCAACAACCCCGACAGCCTGGAGTTGAGTCTGGCTCATGTGCTGGTGCAGGTGCCCGATTCGGCCAGCGCTGCGCGCATCAGCGAGTTGCAGGCCAAAGCCCAGAGCGTGGCCGATCGCGCGCGCGCGGGGGGCGACTTTGCTGCGCTGGCGCGAGAGTTTTCCGATGCGCCAGAGGGCGCGACGGGCGGTGAGTTTGGCTGGCGTCCGATCGCCCGGCTGCCGGAGTTGTTCGTTGACGCGACACGTTCACTGGTCGCCGGGGGTGTCGCGGGGCCGTTGCGCAGTGAAGCGGGCTTCCACGTGCTCAAGCTGATCGACAAGCGCCAGACCAGTACATCACCCGAGTTCACCGTCACCCAGACCCGCGCGCGCCATATCCTGCTGCGCACAGGACCCCAGCTCAGCCAGGCCGATGCGGTCGCCCGGCTCAATCGGTACCGCCAGCAGGTGGCCAGCGGGCAGGGCAGTTTTGAAGAGCTGGCGCGAGAGCACAGTCAGGACGGTTCGGCGGGCCAGGGGGGTGATCTGGGCTGGAGCGTTCCGGGGCAGTTTGTCCCCGAGTTTGAAGAGGTGATGGACAGGCTGCAACCCGGCGAGATGTCGCAGCCGCTGGTGTCGCGCTTTGGTGTGCACCTCATCCGGGTCGATGAGCGCCGCAATACCGCCATGAGCGAACGTGAACAGCGCGAAGTGGCCCGCGCCCGGTTGCGGGATCAGAAAGCCCAGGCGGTGCTGTTGAACTGGTCACAAGACGTGCGCGCGCGCGCCTTCGTGGAATACCGCGA
>JAHIQV010000222.1 GCA_018903185.1 Gammaproteobacteria bacterium
CTCGCCGCACAGTCGCGCGAACGCCATGCGCCCTGGAATCCGCTGCGCTGGCTCAGCGCCGCCGCCGGCATGACCCAGGTGAACCAGCGTTGCGAGCGCGCCATCGAGCTCGCGGGCCTGACGCAACGCAGCCAGACCGTGGCCGCCACCATCAGCCACGGCGAGCAGCGCCAGCTCGAGATCGCCATGACCCTGGCCACCGAGCCCACCGTGCTGCTGCTCGACGGGCCCCTGGCCGGCATGGGCCAGGCCGAGGCCGAAAGCATGATCGCCCTGCTGCAGAAGCTGAAGAAAGACCACGCCATGATGCTGGTGGAGCACGACATGGACGCCGTGTTTTCGCTGGCCGACCAGCTCACCGTGATGGTCAACGGCCAGGTGATCGCCAGCGGCACACCGGCCGAGGTGCGCAGCGATCCGCTGGTGCAAGCCGCGTATCTGGGCGAGGAACACTGATCATGAGCGAACCGTTGATCCGGGCCACCGGCCTGCACACCCACTACGGCGCCAGCCACATCCTGCGCGGCGTGGACTTCACCGTCGGCCAGGGCCAGACCATCGGTCTGATGGGCCGCAACGGCATGGGCAAGACCACCCTGCTCAAGTCGCTCATGGGCATCGTCAAACCCAGCGGCGGCGGCGTGCTGATCAAGGGCCGGCCCATGACGGGTGCCCCGACTTTCGAGATCGCGCGTCAAGGTATTGCTTATGTGCCCGAAGGCCGCGGTATCTTCGGCAACCTGAGCGTGAAGGAAAACCTGGTCATGTCGGCCTGCGCCGGCACCAAAGGCCAGCGCGACTGGACCTACGACCGCGTGCTGGAGACCTTCCCGCGCCTGGCCGAGCGTCTGAACCACGGCGGCCAGCAGCTCAGCGGTGGAGAGCAGCAGATGCTGACCATCGGCCGCGCGCTGATGACCAACCCGGACGTGTTGATCCTCGACGAAGCCACCGAAGGCCTGGCGCCGCTGATCGCGCGCGAGATCTGGCGCATCTGCGGCCTGATCCGCGAGAGCGGCATCAGCAGCGTGATCGTGGACAAGAACTGGAAACACGTGACCCAGATCACCGACCGCAACGTCATCCTCGTCAAGGGCGAGGTGGTGTTCGAAGGGAGCTCAGACGAACTGCTTTCAAAGCCTGAGTTGCTGGAGCAATACCTCGGGGTCTGAACCTCAGAGCAGCGGCCGCAGTTCGCGCGCCGCGTCCAGCAGCAGAGGCAGCAGATCACCGCGCATCACATCGGGCGCCAGCCGCTCGGGCGAAGCCACCACATTGAGCGCCGCCACGGTCTGGCCTTTCATGTTTCGCAGCGGCACGGCCAGCGCGTGAACGCCCAACTCGTGTTCCTCGCTGGCAACCGCGAAGTCGTCGGCCCGCACCCGGGCCACGATGGCGCGGAAGGCCTTGTGGTCGATGGTTGTTTTGGGGGTCAGGCGTGGCAGTTCGTGGCCCTTGAGCCAGGCGCTGAATTCGGCGCGCGGCAGCGCGGCCAGCAACACGCGGCCGGTGGAGGTGGCGTGCACCGGCAGGCGCGCACCCAGGTGCAGGCCGTAGGCCATCAGACGCTGGCCGCCGACCGAGGCGCTGCGCGCCACGATCACCACCTCGTCACCGTCAAGCACCACGGCGGAGAACGATTCGCGCGTCTGCGCCGCCAGCCGGTTGAGCGTGGGCTGAAGCAGGCGCGGCAGCCGGGCCGAAGCGAGGTAGCTGCCCGAGAAGCGCAATACCTTGGCCGAGAGCCAGTAGTGAGTGCCGTCGCTGTCGAGGTAGCCCAGGTGGGCCAGCGTGAGCAGGTGGCGCCGTGCGGCGGCGCGCGTGAGGCCCGCGCGTTCGGCCGCCTGCGTGGCGTTCAGGCGCTGGCGCTCGGTGTCGAAGCTCTCGAGCACGGCCATGCCTTTGGCCATGCCCTCGATGAAATCGGCTTTGGCGATGCTCATGCAGTTGCTCCCGAAAAAGTCCTGCGCGATCATCGCACATCACAACCAGTGATCGCGCAGTGTCGATAGACGGGTATGTTCATATGCGGCTCGGGAACCTACAGTGCACATCTTCCCTTCCCCACAACACTGGAGACATCCATGCGCACCCAGGTAGCCATCATCGGCGGCGGCCCTTCCGGCCTCATGCTTTCCCAGCTCTTGCACCTCAAGGGCATCGACACCATCGTGCTGGAACGCCAGAGCCGGGAATACGTGCTCTCACGCATCCGGGCCGGTGTGCTGGAGCACGGTTTCGCCGCGCTCATGCGCGAGGCCCAGTGCGGCGAGCGCATGGACCGCGAAGGCGAGATCCATGACGGCTTCCTCATTTCCGACAACGGCAAGATGAGCCGCGTGGACCTGCACAAGTACAGCGGCGGCAGTTCCGTGGTGGTGTACGGCCAGACCGAACTGACCCGCGACCTGTACGAAGCGCGCGACAAGATAAACGGCGTGGTGATCCACAACGCCGAGGATGTGCAGCCGCACGACCTGAAGAGTGACAAGCCCTACGTGACCTACCGGGCGGGCGACGAGGTGGTGCGCATTGACTGCGACTACGTCATCGGTGCCGACGGCTTCCACGGCGTGAGCCGCAAGTCGATTCCGCGCGACGTGCTCAAGGAATACGAAAAGGTGTACCCGTTCGGCTGGCTGGGCGTGCTCTCGCGCACCAAGCCGGTGTCGCCGGAGCTGATCTATGCCAAGCACGAGCGCGGTTTTGCGCTGTGTTCGCTGCGCTCGCAGGTGCTCAGCCGCTACTACATCCAGGTACCGCTGACCGACACCGTCGAGGACTGGTCCGACGACAAATTCTGGGAAGAGCTCAAGCGCCGCCTGCCAGCCGACGTGGCCGCACAGCTGGTCACCGGACCATCGATCGAAAAGTCGATCGCGCCGCTGCGTTCGTTCGTGGCCGAACCCATGCGATACGGCAACCTGTTCCTGGCCGGTGACGCGGCCCACATCGTGCCGCCCACCGGTGCGCGCGGCCTGAACAGCGCGGCGTCCGACATCTATTACCTCTATCACGCTCTGGTTGCGCACTACAAGGACGGCGACGATGCCGGCCTGGAGAACTATTCGGCCAAGGCGCTGGCGCGGGTCTGGAAAGCGCAGCGCTTCTCGTGGTGGATGACCACGATGCTGCACACCTTCCCGGACAGCATCGCCTACGACCAGAAGCTGCAGCAGACCGAGCTGGAGTACCTGTTCTCGTCCGAGAAGGCGCAGGGCTCGCTGGCGGAAAACTACGTGGGCCTGCCGTTCTGAACCACGGAGACCGATGCTGTCACCCGCAGGCTGGCCGAGAGGCCGGCTTCCGGGTTACAACCGGGCCAGGCCAGCGTCCGCTGGCCGTGATGCGCTGACCACCAATGGACGCCATGGCCCAGATTCCTGCAACTGCTACCTCATTCGCCGCGGCAACCGCGCCCCCCCTCAAACCATTGCGCGGTGTGCGCGTGCTCAGTCTGGCGCTGAACCTGCCCGGCCCGGCCGCGCTGATGCGCCTCAAGGCCATGGGCGCCAACTGCCTCAAGGCCGAGCCGCCCGGACCCAAGGGTGCGCCCGCCGGCACCAGCGGCGACCCGATGGGCCAGTACAACCCGACCGCCTACGCCGCGCTGCACGACCGCATCAAGGTCATCACCATCGACCTCAAGTCCGACAAGGGTCAGGCGCGGCTGCACAAGGAACTGGCCCGCACCGACCTGCTGCTCACCTCGTTCCGCCCTTCGGCGCTGGTCAAACTGGGCCTGGGCTGGAAGGCGCTGCACAAAGCGTATCCGCAGCTCTCGGTGGTGGCCATCGTCGGCGCACCCGGCGTGCGCGCTGAGGAACCCGGTCACGATCTCACCTACCTGGCCGACGCGGGGCTGATCACGGGGCTGGACCTGCCCGCCACGCTGTTCGCCGACATGGGCGGCGCCCTGATGGCCAGCGAGGCGGTGCTCCAGGCGGTGC
>JAHIQV010000027.1 GCA_018903185.1 Gammaproteobacteria bacterium
CCCGCTGCGGCAGCGGCAACCCCCCCGACACCGGGAACACCTGGCCCAAGTCCACCGGCAGCACGCGCACCTGGGCACCGGTGCGCTGCAGCAGTTCGGCAAAGCGATCATGACCGAGGTACATCCATGGGCTCTGGGGGGCAAAGTAGTAGTCGACTGTGCGACGCATGGCGGTCTCCTGACGCTGTTGTAATGAAGGGCTGTGGAGCCGGTGTTGTATGCGATGCCAGCGATTTTTGCAGGAGACAGGTTATGGGACAGGAAGACAGCACAAGGTATCCGAAGGTGTTGCTGGTAACGGGTGGCAGCCGCGGCATCGGCGCGGCCACCGCCCTGCTCGCCGCGCAGCAAGGCTGGACCGTGGCGGTGAACTACACCGCGAACTCGCTGGCGGCCGATGAGGTGGTGCGCGCCATCCACGCCAGCGGCGGCACGGCGATCACGGTGCAGGCCGACGTGGCCGAGGAGGCACAGGTGCTGAAGATGTTCGAGGAGGTGGACACCCGGCTCGGGCGGCTCACCGGGCTGGTGAACAACGCGGGCGTGGTGGACGTGACCGCGCGGGTGGACGAGATGAGCGTGGCGCGCTGGAAGCGCATGTTCGACATCAACGTGATCGGTTCGATGCTGTGCGCGCGCGAAGCGGTGAGGCGCATGAGCACGCGGCACGGCGGCGCGGGCGGGTCCATCGTCAACCTCTCCAGTGCCGCGTCGCGCCTGGGTTCGCCGGGGCAGTACGTGGACTACGCGGCGGCCAAGGGCGCCATCGACGCGTTCACCATCGGCCTGGCCAAGGAGATCGCTGCCGAAGGGGTACGGGTCAACGCGGTACGCCCGGGCCTGATCGAGACCAGCATCCACGCCTCGGGCGGATTGCCCAACCGCGTGAACGAGCTCAAGCACCAGGTGCCCATGCAGCGCGGCGGCACGGCCGACGAGGTGGCGCAGGCCATCGTCTGGCTGCTGTCGGACACCGCGAGTTACACCACCATGAGCCTGCTCGACGTATCCGGAGGACGCTGAATGACCGCGACGACACCCGAAGAAAGCCCGCACATCAGGATCTGGTGGGAAGACCTGGAAATCGGCCAGGTGCGCGATCTGGGCAGCCTCTCGCCGACGAAGGAAGAAATCATCGCCTTCGCCAGCCAGTTCGACCCGCAGCCCTTTCACCTGAGCGAAGAAGGTGGCAAGGCCTCGGTGTTCGGGGGCCTGAGCGCCAGCGGCTGGCACACCTGCGCCATGGCCATGCGGCTGATGGTGACCAACTTCCTGCATGAAACGTCGAGCCTCGGTTCGCCCGGGCTGGAGAGCCTGAAGTGGACCAAGCCGGTCTACCCCGGCGACGTGCTGCGGCTGCAGCACACCATCACCGAAAAGCGCGCCATGAGCAAACGGCCCGACGTGGGCCTGGTGCGCACGGTGTGGGAGATGTTCAACCAGCACGGCGACAAGGTGCTGCACATGGAGGGCTACGGCATGTTCCGGCGCAGGACGCCTGGCACCCCAGGCCCGGCATGAATGCCCCACAATGCCGGCCATGGATTTCAAGCCCCTCATCACCCTGCTGGCCATCGTCAACCCGCTGGCGATCGTTCCGTTTTTCATTCACTACACGCAGGGCTTCAGCTCGTCGCAGCGCCGGCGCACCATCCTGATTTCGTCGGTGAGCGCGTTCGCGGTGATCGCCACCTGCGCCATCATCGGCCTGCAGATCCTGGAATTTTTCAGTATCTCTCTGGCGAGCTTCCAGGTGGGCGGTGGCATGCTGCTGCTGACTTCGGCGCTGTCGATGCTGAACGCACAACCGGCCGAGGCCAAGACCACGCAGGGCGAGGTGGACGACGCCTCGGCGCGCGCCTCCATCGCGGTGGTGCCGCTCACCATCCCGCTGCTCACCGGCCCGGCCACCATGTCCACGGTGGTGATCTACGCCGACCAGGCCAAGACCTTTTTCCAGCACGCGGCGCTGGTGGGCTACGGCGTGGTGATCGCACTGGCCACCGCCGTGTGTTTTTCGCTCGCCAAACCCATCGCGCGCCTGATGGGTCAGACCGGCATCAACGTGATGACCCGGCTGATGGGCCTGATCCTGGCTGCGCTCGCGGTGGAGGTGATGGCCGCCGGGCTGACCAAGCTGTTCCCTGCACTGGGCGCGTGATGCACCGGGCCGGATGACGCGCCGCAGGGCCGCCCGGTCACAAGCCCCCCGCGATCGCCGGGCGAAGGCCCGCCACGAACATTCAGACCGGCAAGGCCAGATCGGCCCGCCCGCCCGGCATGGCCTGCGGCGCATCGCCTGCGTGCTGGACCAGGATGTCACAGGTGAGCCGGATATGGGCCTCCAGCGCCAGCGCGGCACGCGCTTCCTGGCGCGCGACGGCGGCGGTGTAGATGCGGGTGTGCTCGTCGTGCACGTCGCGCTCGATGGTCTGGGTCGCGCCCATCTGGATCGCCACGTGGCGGTAGCGCTCGCCGTGGCGGTAGAGGATGCCCAGCAGGTGTTTGCTCCAGGGTGAGCGGTGCGCCGAGATCAGGGCTTCGTGAAAGCGCTTGTTGGCCATTTCCCAGGCCAGGGGTTCCAGACCGCCCGGCTGCTGTTCGGCTTCGGTCAGTGCCGCGAAGGCCTGCGTCAGATCGCTTTCCCAGCGCGCGTCTCCGAGCCGGATCGACTGGCGCAGGGCTTCGGTTTCCAGCATCACACGGGTGTCGGTCAGGTCTTTCAGGTCGCCCAGCGAGATCTCGGCCACGCGGTAGCCGCGCTGGCCTTCGACCGTGACCAGGGCGTCGGACACGAGCAGGGCCAGCGCTTCGCGCAGCGTGCCGGCGCCGACGGCGTAGCGGTCTTTCAGGTGCTCGACACGCAGGCGCTCGC
>JAHIQV010000223.1 GCA_018903185.1 Gammaproteobacteria bacterium
GGCCTTCGACAAATCGGCCAAGCTGCTGGGCCTGGGTTACCCCGGCGGCCCGGCGCTGGCGAAGCGGGCGGAGCAGGGCAGCGCCACCGCCTACAAGTTCCCGCGCCCGCTGCTGCACAGCGGCGACCTCGATTTTTCCTTTGCCGGCCTGAAGACGGCGGTGCTGACCCAGGTGAAGCGCCTCGCCCACGCGCGGCCCGAAGGTCCGGCCACGCCGCAATTGGCCGAGGCGCTGGCCGCGCTCCAGATCGCCGACGTGGCCGCCAGCGTGCAGGCCGCCATTGTCGAGGTGCTGGTGAAAAAGTCGCTCGCCGCCACCGAATCCACCGGATTGAAGCGCCTGGTCGTGGCCGGCGGGGTAGGGGCCAACGCGCAGCTGCGCGAACAGCTCAACGCCGCCTGCGCCCGCCGCGGCGTGCGTGTGCACTACCCCGAGCTGCACCTGTGCACCGACAACGGCGCCATGATCGCGCTCGCCGCCGGCCTGCGGTTCCAGGCCGGGCTGCTGCCGGGCGCTGCGCCGACCTACCACTTCGACGTGTGGCCCCGCTGGCCGCTGTCGGCGCTCGGCTGAACCCGCGTTTCGCTGCCCTCCTGGTTGGAATACCCGGGCGGGGTAGTCGTGGTAATTATGAATTACACTGACCAAACCAGTCGCCCAGGCGACACTGGATGCCGAGCAGTCCCGCCGGCAGGTACTGAACAACGGAGACCTTTCCCATGATTTTCACGACCCGTCTGCGCCGCCGCGCGCTGGCCACCGTCCTGCTGGCGGCCACCTGTGCCACGGCTGCGCTGGCCCAGGGCCAGGCAGCTTCCGCTGCCGCCCCCATCCGCATCGGCATGATCGAGGGCCTGTCGGGTCCGTTCGCCAACACCGGTGAGGCGGTGTACCGCAACCTGGTCTGGGCCACCGAGCGCGTCAACGCCCGTGGCGGTGTGAAGCTGCCCGGCGGCAACCGCCCGCTGGTGATCGAACGCTTTGACAGCAAGGGCCAGACCGAAGAGGCCCTGTCGGCCCTGCGCTCGGCCATCGACCGCGACATCACGGTGGTGACCCAGGGCAATTCTTCTGCGGCGGCCTCGGGCCTGATCGACGCCATCAACAAGCACAACGACCGTGACCCCCGGCGCCAGGTGCTGTTCCTCAACTATTCCGCGGTGGACCCGGTGCTGACCAACCAGAACTGCAGCTACTGGCACTTCCGCTTCGACGCCCACGCCGACATGCGCATGACCGCGCTCATGAGTGTGCTGCGCGAGGACAAGGACCTGAAAAGCGTCTACCTGATTGGCCAGGACTACAGCTTTGGCCAGGCCGTGCTGCGCGAAGCCCGCAGCCAGCTGGCCAGCAAGCGGCCCGACGTGAAGATCGTCGGTGACGAGCTGCACCCCATGGCCCGCATCAAGGATTTCGCCCCCTACGCCGCCAAGATCAAGGCCAGCGGTGCGCAGGCCGTGCTGACCGGCAACTGGGGCAACGACCTGACGCTGCTGGTGAAGGCAGCGCGCGAGGCCGGTTTTGACGGCAGCTTCTACACCTTCTACGGCAACGCCCTGGGCGCGCCAGCGGCCATCGGCGATGCCGGCATCGGCAAGGTGGTGGCGGTGGCCGACTGGTTCCCCAACGTGCCGACGAAGGAGTCCGAAGCCTTCTACCAGTCGTTCCGCCAGCGTTTCCCCAACCCGGCCGACGACTATGTGCACATGCGCATGCAGCTGATGATCGAGTCGCTGGCGCAGGCCATCGAGCGCGCGGGGTCGGTCAAGGCCGCGGACGTTGCGGTCCAGCTGGAGAGGGCCGAGGTCCAGCTCGCCGGTCAGACCGCGCGCATGCGCGCCGCCGACCACCAGTTCCAGCAAGCGCTGGCCGTGGCCGTGATGGACCGCCAGGGGGCGCCGGGCGTGAAATTCGACGTCGAAGGCTCGGGCTACGGCTTTCGCGTGATCCGCAGCCTGAGTCCGCAGCAGGCGGAGCTGCCACACGCCTGTAACATGTCCCGGCCCTGATCGAGGGTTTGAATCCGGGAGTGCGGTATGCGGGCAGTGGTGGAAGGTCTGGAGGAATCGCGCATTCGCGAAGTGGCCAATGAGGGTCTGGGTCGCAACGACGTGCTCAGGTTCTGGTTCGGCGAGAGCGACGAGGTCACGCCGGCCTTCATCCGCGAGGCGGCGATCGCCTCGCTGCAGGCGGGTGAAACCTTCTACGCCCACAACCTCGGCCTGACCGAGCTGCGCCAGGAAATCGCCGTCTACACCCACGGCCTGCATCCGCAGCAAACCACCGACCACTGGTTCGACCGCATCGCGGTCACCTCCGGCGGCGTCAACGGGCTGATGCTGGCTTCGCAGGCGCTGCTGGACGCGGGTGACGAGGTGGTGGTGGTCACGCCCGCCTGGCCCAACCTCGTGGCCCAGCCGCAGATCATGGGTGCCCGGGTCAAGACCGTGCCGCTGCAGGTGGTGAAGCAGGGTGCCCAGGCGGGCGCCTGGGCGCTGGACATGGCGGCGCTTCTCGCCGCCATCACCCCGGCCACCCGCCTGCTGATCGTCAACGCGCCCAACAACCCCACCGGCTGGACGCTGAGCCGCGACGAGCAGGCCACCATCCTCGCGCACTGCCGCCGCACCGGCACCTGGGTGCTGGCCGACGAGGTGTACGAACGCCTGTATTTCGCGCCGGATTCGCCCAATGGCGCTGCGCCGAGCTTTCTCGATGTGTCCGAACCCGAAGACCGGCTCATCGTCGCGCACAGTTTTTCCAAGAGCTTCCTCATGACCGGCTGGCGCCTGGGCTGGCTGGTGCTGCCCCAGTCGCTGACCCACGCCGTGGGCAAGCTGATCGAGTTCAACACCTCGTGCGCGCCGGTGTTCGTGCAGCGCGCCGCCGCGGTGGCGCTGCTGCGCGGCGCAGAAGTCACACCCGCGCTGGTGGACCACCTGCAGGCCTGCCGCGACACGCTGGTGCCGCTGCTCAAAGCCGTGCCCGGCGTGACGCTGGCCGAACCCAAAGGTGGCATGTACGCCTTTTTTCACCTGCAAGGGCACGACAACTGCCTGGACACCGCCAAGCGCCTGGTGCGCGAAGCCGGGCTGGGCCTGGCGCCCGGCAGCGCCTTCGGTCCCGAGGCAGCCGGCTGGCTGCGCTGGTGTTTTGCCAGCCGCGACCCGCAGCGCCTGGTGCAGGGGGTGGAGCGTTTGCGTGCCTGGCTGGACGCCCAACGTTGAGAACCGCTGGGCTATAATCTGCGGTTGCCATCTTTTCAGATGACAAACCACGCCCGTTGCGGCGGCCGGTGCCGGACCTGTTCCGGAGGACCGGCAGGCTGCGGCGGGACGCATGTAACCCCAAGGAATCCGACATGATCGAAAAATCCATCAAGGCCGCCGTCGTCGCCGACAACGCTCGCGCCGCCAACGACACCGGCAGCCCCGAAGTGCAGGTCGCCATCCTGACCGCCCGCATCAACGAACTGATGCCCCACTTCAAGACCCACGCCAAGGACCACCACGGTCGCCGCGGTCTGCTGCGCATGGTGAGCCGTCGCCGCAAGCTGCTGGACTACCTGAAGTCCAAAGATGCTGAGCGCTACATCGCCCTGATCGCGAAACTGGGTCTGCGCAAGTAATTTGGCCCACGCCATGGCACGCAA
>JAHIQV010000224.1 GCA_018903185.1 Gammaproteobacteria bacterium
AGCGCTACATCCCGGCCGCCATGGTGCTGGTGGCGCCCTACGTAAACAGCTACCGCCGCCTCTCGCGCCACACGGCCGCGCCGATCAACATCGAGTGGGGCCACGACAACCGCACGGTGGGCATCCGCTCGCCGATCTCCAGCCCGGCCGCGCGCCGGGTGGAAAACCGCGTCATCGGCGCCGACGCCAACCCGTATGTGGCGATGGCCATGACGCTGGCCTGCGGCTACCTGGGCATGAAGAACAAGATCAAGCCCAAGCCAGAGATGAAGGGCGACGCCTACCTGGCGCCGTACTCGCTGCCGCGCTCGCTGGGCGAAGCGCTGGACTGGCTGCGCCGCGAACCCGACCTGCACGAGGTGCTGGGCAAGGAGTTCATCACCATCTACACCGAGATCAAGGAGCTGGAGTTCGACGAGTTCATGAAGGTGATTTCGCCGTGGGAACGCGAACATTTGTTGCTTCATGTTTGACCCCCCGCGCCGCTTCGCGTCACCCCCCCAGGGGCAACGCTGGCGGCCCGGCGAAGCCGGTTCCGCGGCGTTCCTGATTAACTTCCCCGTCTCTCTGAAAGCGAGCCTGTTGTGAACCCCTCAACCCTCATCGCCCCGCCCGCCCTGGTTCGCCGCGCCGAGCAGCAGGACACGAAAGCCATCCAGGCGCTGGACAGTGCGCACTTCATCCACCCCTTCACCGACCACGCCGGCCTGGCCTCGCGCGGCGCGCGGGTGATCACGCAGGCCGACAACATCTACGTGTGGGACTCCGAAGGCGCCAAGATACTGGACGCGATGAGCGGCCTGTGGTGCGTCAACGCGGGTTACGGCCGCAAGGAGCTGGCCGACGCGGCGTACCAGCAGATGATGACGCTGCCGTTCTACAACAGCTTCTTCAACACCACCAACGTGCCGGCGGTGCAGCTGGCCACCAAACTCGCGGCGCTGGCGCCGGTGGTGGGTGGCCGCAAGTTCGAGCACGTGTTCTTCAGCAGCAGCGGCAGCGAAAGCAACGACACCAACGTGCGCATGGTGCGCCGCTACTGGGACCTGCTGGGCCAGCCGCAGCGCAAGGTGATCATCAGCCGCCACAACGCCTACCACGGCAGCACCATGGCCGGCGCCTCGCTCGGCGGCATGAGCGGCATGCATGCGCAGGGCGACCTGCCGATCCCGAACATCACGCACATCGAGCAGCCGCACTTCTGGGAAAACGCGTTGCCGGGTGAAAGCCGGGCCGATTTCGGCCGTCGCGCCGCGGGCTGGCTGGAGGCCGAGATCCTGGCCATTGGCTCACACAAGGTGGCCGCCTTCATCGCCGAGCCGGTGCAGGGCGCGGGCGGCGTGATCATCCCGCCCGAGACCTACTGGCCCGAGATCCAGCGCATCGTCGACCAGTACGGCATCCTGCTGATCTCCGACGAGGTGATCTGCGCCTTCGGCCGCCTGGGCCACTGGTTCGCCTACGAGAAGTTCGGCTACCGGCCCGACCTGGTGACCTTCGCCAAGGGCGTGACGAGCGGCTACATCCCGCTCGGTGGCGTGATGGTGGGCGACCGCGTGGCCCAGGTGCTGATCGAGCAGGGCGGCGAGTTCAACCACGGCTACACCTACAGTGGTCACCCGGTGGCCTGCGCGGTGGCGCTGGCCAACCTGGAGCTGATGGAGCGCGAGGGCTTGGTGGATCGCGTCAAGAACGACACCGGCCCCTACCTGGCGCAGCGCTTCGCCGAGCTCAAGGACCACCCGCTGGTGGGTGATGCCGAAACCTGCGGCTTCGTGGCCGGTCTGGTGATCGTGAAAAACAAGACGACCCGGCAGATGTTCGACGCGGACCTCGGCGTGGGCATGATCTGCCGCGGCCACTGTTTCAGGAACGGGCTGATCATGCGCGCGGTGGGCGACCGCATGATCATCGCGCCGCCACTGGTGATGACGCGCGCCCAGATCGACGAAATGATGGCGCTGATCGTGCGCTGCCTGGACGCCACGCTGGACGATTTGCGCGCCGCCGGACAGCTCGCCTGAGGGATTCTTTGTTACAGTGTTTCGTGCCCCAAACCGGGGACAAAGCTGGTCTGTAAATTGCATGCCCGCAGGGCATTGCGATGCCGACCGGCCTGTGCCGTGTCACCCGTCGATTTTCGTTTCATCACTCTGGAGTGTCCCTCACCATGAAAAAGCACGTTCTGGTTCTGGCCATCTCGGCCATGCTGCTGGCCGCTTGCGGTAAAAAAGAAGAGCCGGTGGCCGCCCCCGCGGAACCCGCTCCCGTGGCGGCCGCGCCCGCTGCCCCGGCCGCACCTGCCGGCCCGGTGTACGACGACGAGAAGGTCCTCAACATCTACAACTGGCCCGACTACGTGCCCGAGGGCATGATCGCCGCCTTCGAGAAAGAGTCCGGCATCAAGGTCAACTACGACACCTTCGAGACCAACGAAGCCCTGCACGCCAAACTGGTGGCGGGCAACACAGGCTACGACATCGTGGTGCCGGGCACCGTGTTCGCCAAGGGCCAGATCGAAGGCGGGCTGCTGCAGCCGCTGAAGAAGGAACAGATGCCCAACCTGGCCAACCTCGACCCCGGGTTCATGCAAACCCTGGTCACGGCCGACCCGGGCAACAACCACCTCGTGCCGTGGGGCTGGGGCTTCACCACCGTGGGCATCAACAAGACCAAGGTCGAGAAGGCACTGGGCGGCATGGCCATGCCGGAAAACGCCTGGGACCTGGTGTTCAAGCCCGAGTACACGAGCAAGCTGAAGTCCTGTGGCATCGCCTACCTGGACTCGCCGACCGAGATCATCCCGGTGGCGCTGCACTACATCGGCAAGGACGCGTATTCCAACGACCCGGCCGACTACAAGGCCGCGGGCGAGATGCTGGGCCAGGTGCGCAAGGACGTGCGCCTGTTCAGCTCGACCATGATCGACGACATCGCCGGCGGCAAGGCCTGCGCGGTGATCGGCTGGTCGGGTGACATCAACATCGCCGCCGGCCGCGCCAAGGAAAACGGCTCCAAGGACGAGATCGAAGCCCTGCTGCCGATCTCGGGCGCGCTGCTGTTTGCCGACACCATGGCCGTGACCAAGGACGCCAAGCACCCGAACAACGCCGCGGCCTTCATCGACTTCTTCCTGCGCCCCGAAAACGCCGCCGCGATGGCCAACGAAATGGGTTACCCCACGGGCAACAAGGCGGGTCTGGCCCAGGTCAAGCCCGAGATCGCCAGCAACAAGACCATCTTTGTCGAGGCCGACTACTTCGCCAAGATGATCCCGCCGAGCAGCT
Source organism: Gammaproteobacteria bacterium (assembly GCA_018903185.1). Lineage (GTDB taxonomy): Bacteria > Pseudomonadota > Gammaproteobacteria > Burkholderiales > Burkholderiaceae_C > Hydrogenophaga. The sequence goes on from JAHIQV010000224.1 coordinate 3,288, forward strand.
TCACCAACGAAGCCCGCGAAGCCATGGCCAACGTCTACAACGGCTTCAAAAAAGGCAAGTAAGCATTCTGCTTCGCGCCTGACACCAGGGCTGTTTGTACGCACCGTATGAACAGCCCTTTTTCTTGTCCACTCCCCCACACAACAGCACAGTGAGGTTCACCCATGGCAGATGCGGGCACACAAGCGGGTTACCTGGTCACAGAGAAACTGGTCAAGCGCTTCGACGAAGCGGTGGCCGTGGACGAGGTGTCGCTCTCCATCGGCAAGGGTGAAATCTTCGCCCTGCTCGGCAGCTCCGGCTGCGGCAAGTCCACCCTGCTGCGCATGCTGGCCGGCTTCGAGAAGCCGACCTCGGGCCGCATCATGCTGGGCGGCCAGGATGTGGCCAACATGCCACCCTACGACCGGCCGGTGAACATGATGTTCCAGAGCTACGCGCTGTTCCCGCACCTGAACATCTGGGAAAACGTGGCCTTCGGTCTGAAGCGAGAAGGCCTGCCCAAGGCCGAGGTGAAGCAACGCACCGACGAGATGCTCAGCCTGGTGCAGCTCACGCCCTACGCCCAGCGCAAGCCGCACCAGCTCTCGGGCGGGCAGCAGCAGCGCGTGGCGCTCGCGCGCAGCCTGGCCAAGAAGCCCAAGCTGCTGCTGCTGGACGAGCCGCTGGGCGCGCTGGACAAGAAGTTGCGCGAACAGACGCAGTTCGAGCTGGTCAACATCATCGAAAGCGTGGGCGTGACCGTGGTGATGGTGACGCACGACCAGGAAGAGGCCATGACCATGGCCAGCCGCATCGCCATCATGAGCAAGGGCCGTGTGCTGCAGGTGGGCACGCCGGAAGAGATCTACGAACACCCGCGCAACAAGTTCGTGGCCGACTTCATCGGCAACGTGAACCTGTTCGCCGGCAAGCTCACGGTGGACGAGCCCGACCGCTGCGCGGCCACCACCGCCATCGGCGAAGTCCACGTGGGTCACGGGGTGAGCGGCACGCTGAACATGCCCGTGTCCATCGCCGTGAGGCCCGAGAAGATCGAGATCAGCAAGACCCGGCCCGAGCACGCATCGTTCAACCTGTTCCAGGGCAAGGTCAAGGAAATCGGTTACCTGGGCTCGTACACCACCTACATCCTGCAGGCCGGTGATGGCTCCAAGGTGCGGGTCACCGAGGCCAACACCACGCGCCAGGACCTGACGGACATCACCTGGGAAGACGACGTCTACTTTTGGTGGGACGACAACGCCGCCGTGGTCTTGAGGGACTGACACGGGTCAGTCTCCCCCCGCGCCGCTTCGCGTCACCCCCCGGAGGGGGCAACGCTGGCGGCCCGGCGAAGCCGGTTCCGCGGCGTTCTGGGTTTAGGTTGCTGCTGCGCTCTTAGGTTGTACGTTTCTGGAGGTTCTGGATGGCCACTTCATCGCTCCCCATGCCCGGCAAGCGCTTCGTCATCGGCGTGCCGTATGTCTGGCTGTTTGTCTTTTTCCTGCTGCCCTTCCTGATCCTGCTGTACATCAGCTTCGTGGACATGGGCGAGAGCATCCATCCGTTCAAGCCGATCTGGGACCCGGTGACGGGCATCCTGAGCCTGAAGTACGAGAACTACGGGACCATCTTTCGCGATGCCGAGAGTGGCGAGCTGTTCAAGACGATCTACATCGAGGCCTACCTGCGATCGATCTGGTACGCCCTGATGACGGCGGTGCTGTGTCTGCTGATCGGCTACCCGTTTGCCTACTTCATCGCGCGCTCGGCGCCCAGCGTGCGGCCTGCGCTGCTGATGATGGTGATGCTGCCGTTCTGGACCTCGTTCCTGTTGCGGGTGTACGCGTGGAAAGGCATCCTGGCCGACCAGGGCGTCATCAACCAGTTGCTGATGGGTGTGGGCATCATCGACGAGCCGATCCAGATGCTCTACACCGACGTGTCCATGCTGGTCGGCATGACCTATGTGTACCTGCCGTTCATGGTGCTGCCGCTCTACGCCAACCTGGTG
>JAHIQV010000225.1 GCA_018903185.1 Gammaproteobacteria bacterium
GTGGAGCCGCAAAAATCGCAGCGCCGCCCCTGCTGCTCGGCGCTGAAGAAGCTGATGGCCTGGCAGTGCTGGCAACGCACCTGGCGGCGCGCCTGCTGCAGGCCGCGCGCGCTCTGCGGCACGGCCTTGAGGGCGGCCACGAGATCGTGTTCCAGTATCTCGCCGGCGTCTTCAATCTGGTAGGGCGACTCGGTGCCGCAATAGGCGCAGAGCAGCGCCTGCTTGCCCGGGTGCCACTGGGCTTCGCCGCCACAGGCCGGGCAGACGAATTTCTGTTGCGCGCGGCGCTCGGCCTCGGGCGCTGCAGCGAGGGTATCGGGAAGACCGGTCACAGGCGGTGTCGTGCGGCGTCGGAACGCTCAGCCCTGCATGAACGTGTCCAGCGCCGGGCGGCCGATGCGCCACTGGCTGCCGATCTTGCGGCCTTTGAGGTTGCCGGCTTCGAGCTCCTGCAACACGTCGGCGACCGACACCGACAGCGCCTGCGCCACCTGCTCGGGTGTGAGCAGTTCGGGCACGGCGGCGGCCGAGGCGGCCGGCGCAGCCCCGGGCACGAAGCCGGGCATGGACGGCGCGGCTGCCGCGCCCATGCCGCCTTGCATCATGGACTGCCCCATGGCCAGGCCGGCCGCCAGTTCGGCGCCGATGCCGGCCGTGCCGGCCTTGCCCTCGGCCAGCGCATTGCCCATGTTGTATTTGACGTAGTCGTTGAGGTTGCCGATCGCGGTCATCGCGCCGCGCTTGTCGATGGCCTGCTCCAGCTCGGGCGGCACCGACACGTTCTCGACCACGAACGACGTCATCTCCAGACCGTACTTGCTGCGCATCGCGGTATTCAGCGGCTCCAGCAGGGCCGCACCAAGCTCACCGTAACGCGTGGCCACGTCCAGCGCCGGCACCTTGGCCGCGGCCAGGGTTTCGCTGAACACGCTGACGATGCGCGAGCGCATCACGTCGGTGAACTCGTCGAGCCGGAACTGGTGGTCGGTGCCGGCGACTTCCTTGAGGAACAGCACCGGGTCGACGATCTTGAAATCGTAGGTGCCGAAGGCGCGCATGCGCACCACGCCGAAGTCGGCGTCGCGCATCATCACCGGGTTGGCCGTGCCCCACTTGTTGCCGGCGAAAACGCGCGTGGTGACGTAATAGACATCGGCCTTGAACGGCGTCTGGAACTTGTACTTCCAGCCCAGCAGGTCGCCCAGGATGGGGATGTTTTCGGTCTTGAGGGTGTGTTTGCCCGGGCCCAGCGTGTCGGCGAACTGGCCGACGTAGACGAACTGCGCCACCTGGCTCTCGCGCACGATGAGCTGGGCCTCGTTCTTGATTTGTTTGTCGTCGTCCGGAAAGCGGAACGACAGCGTGTCGCGCGAGTCGTCCACCCACTCGATGACGTCGATGAACTGGCGATTCAGGAAATCCATGATGGCCATGCGGGGCTCCCTTGGGTGGTGGAAAAGAAGGCGTCAGGCGTGGCGCTTGATCGCGTCGGCCAGCACGTTGACCATGGTATCGATGTGCGACTTTTCCACAATATACGGCGGCGCGAACACCAGGTTTTCGCCCGCGTTGCGCACCAGCACGCCGTGTTTGTAGCAGTCCATGAAGATGTCGAAGGCCCGCTTGCCCGGCAGGCCGGGGATGGACGACAGCTCCACCGCGGCTGCCAGCCCCAGGCTGCGGATGCTGATCACGTTGGGCAGGCCCTTCAAGGCGCTGTGCATCGCGTCGCCCAGCACCGGCGCCATCTCGCCCGCGCGCTCAAACAGCTTCTCTTCGCGGAACAGGTCCAGCGTGGCGATGGCCGCCGCGCAGGCCACCGGGTGGCCCGAGTAGGTGTAGCCGTGGAAGAACTCGATCGCGTGGTCCGGCGCGCTGCCGTGAGCGCCCATCATGGCGTCGTAAATGCGGTCGGTACAGACCACACCGCCCATCGGGATCACGCCGTTGGTGACGGCCTTGGCGAAGTTCAACATATCGGGCATCACGCCGTAGTAGCCGGACGCGAAGGCCGTGCCCAGGCGGCCGAAGCCGGTGATGACCTCATCGAAGATCAGCAGGATGCCGTGCTTGTCGCAGATCTCGCGCAGGCGCTTCAGGTAACCCTGCGGCGGGATGTACCAGCCTGCGCTGCCGGCGATGGGTTCGACGATCACCGCCGCCACGTTGCTGGCGTCGTGCAGCGGCAGAAGGCGGTTTTCCAGCTCCAGCAGGATGTCTTCATTCCAGACCGGCTCCTGGTTGTGGATGTAGGCGTGGTTCACCGGGTCGTGGATGAAACGCAGGTGGTCCACGCGCGGCAGCAGGGCCGAGCCGTACATCTTGCGGTTGGCCGGGATGCCGCCCACGCTCATGCCGCCGAAGTTGACGCCGTGGTAGCCGCGCTCGCGGCCGATGAAGAGGTTGCGATGGCCTTCGCCACGCGCGCGGTGGTAGGCCAGCGCCACCTTGAGCGAGGTGTCAGCCGCTTCACTGCCTGAGTTGCAGAACAGCACCTTGTTCAGGTCGCCCGGCGCCATGGCGGCGATCATCTCGGCGGCGCGGAAGGCCTTGTCGTTGCTGACGCTGAAGGCGGTGGCGTAGTCCAGCGTGTCGAGCTGTTTCTTGATCGCTTCGTTGATCGGTTTCCGGTTGTGGCCCGCGCCCACGCACCACAGGCTGGAGATGCCGTCGATGACCTGCTTGCCATCGTGCGTGGTGAAGTGCATGCCGTCCGCGGCGACGAAGATGCGCGGGTCTTTCTGGAAGCTGCGGTTGGGGGTGAAGGGCAACCACTGGTTGTCCATGCGGAATTCGGTGTAGGCCATGCGGGGTCTCCTGGGGCGCGCGGGATGGGCGCGGTCGGTGGTCAAGTGGCAGGATTCTGGCACCGGAATGCCCAGGCTGGAGGTTCCACTGCCGCGGCCATGGTCGGGCCCACCCCGGGCGGCCTGCGACAATGCGGGCGCCATGAACCACACCTACGTCCTCACCCTGTCCTGCCAGGATCGCCCTGGCATCGTGCACGCCGTCTCGGGCTTCCTGCTGGAGCGCGGCGGCAACATCGAAGAAGCCGCCCAGTACAACGACCACGGCACCGGCCTGTTTTTCATGCGGGTGCAGTTCACCTGCAGCCAGCTCACGCAGGACGACCTGCGTTTGCACCTGAAGCTGTTCGCCGAGCCCTTTGGCATGCAATGCCAGTTGCACCCGCTGGCCGAACCCATGCGCACGGTGATCTTCGTCAGCAAGGAAGGCCACTGCCTGAACGACCTGATGTTCCGCTGGAAGAGCGGCCTGCTGCGGCTGGACATCCGCGCCATCGTGAGCAACCACCGCGACTTCTACCAGCTCGCCGCCGGCTACAACGTGCCCTTCCACCACATCCCGGTGACCGCTGCGACCAAGGCGCAGGTCGAAGCGAAGCAGCTGGACATCGTGCGCAGCGAAGGCGCCGAGCTGGTGGTGCTGGCGCGCTACATGCAGATCCTGAGCAACGACCTGTGCCGCGAACTCTCGGGCAAGGCGATCAACATCCACCACAGCTTCCTGCCCAGCTTCAAGGGCGCCAAGCCTTATTACCAGGCGCACGACCGCGGCGTGAAGCTGATCGGCGCCACCGCCCACTACGTGACGGCCGACCTGGACGAAGGCCCGATCATCGAACAGGACGTGGCCCGCGTGGACCACACCGACGACGTGGAAGACCTCACCGCGCGGGGCCGCGACACCGAAAGCCAGGTGCTGGCCCGCGCGGTGAAGTGGCACAGCGAACACCGCGTGCTGCTGAACGGGCACAAGACCGTGGTATTTAGATGACCTCCTGCACAACGACTGCGCGCGGGGAAGATCGGCCTGCCGCCGGGCCGCCCCAAGGCAGGCCAGCCCCCTCGGGGGGCAGAGAGCCACACGAAGTGGGCGAACGTGGGGGTCATGCCACATGACGATCCGCATCCCGCCGATCCAGTGTCTGCTGACCTTCGAGGCCTTGGCACGCCTGCGCAGCGTGACGCAGACCAGCGAGGAGCTGTGCGTCACGCCCAGCGCGGTGAGCCACCGCATCAAGCAACTGGAGCAGGTCCTCGGCACCAAGCTGTTCGGCCGGGCCGATTTTTCACTGACAACCGAAGGCAGCGAATACCTGGCCCATGTGCGGGAAGGTCTGGCGATCCTGCAGA
>JAHIQV010000226.1 GCA_018903185.1 Gammaproteobacteria bacterium
CAAAAGGGCCGGCGACAAAAGCCGCCTGCGGGCACTCGGCGCGCAAGGCCGCCAGCGAAGGCGGGTTCTCGCGCGTGTCCGCCACCGTCACCACCGCCCCGTGGCGCACGCACCAGCGCGCCATCGCCAGGCCGGAGATGCCCAGGCCCAGGATGAGAACGTGTTGGTCTTTGAGCGCGTTCATCGGAGTTTCAACGTCGACAAACCGACCAGGCACAGCAGCATGGTGATGATCCAGAAACGGACCACGACCTGCGTCTCCTTCCAGCCCTTCTTCTCGAAGTGGTGGTGCAGCGGCGCCATCTGGAACAGGCGGCGGCCCTGGCCGAAGCGGCGCTTGGTGTACTTGAAATAGCTCACCTGCAGCATCACCGACAGCGCCTCCACCACGAAGATGCCGCCCATGATGGCGAGCACGATTTCCTGGCGCACGATGACGGCGATGGTGCCCAGCGCGCCACCCAGCGCGAGCGCGCCCACGTCGCCCATGAAGACCTGCGCGGGGTGGGTGTTGAACCACAGGAAGGCCAGACCGGCACCGGCCATGGCGGCGCAGAAAATCAGCAGTTCGCCAGCCCCGGGAATGTGCGGCAGCAGCAGGTAGCGCGAGAACACGGCGCTGCCGGTCACGTAGGCGAACACGCCGAGCGCCGACCCCACCATCACCACCGGCATGATCGCCAGGCCGTCCAGCCCGTCGGTGAGGTTCACCGCGTTGCTCGACCCCACGATCACCAGGTAGGTCATGACCACGAAGCCGAACACACCCAGCGGGTAGGCCACTTCCTTGAAGAAGGGCACCATCAGGCCGGCACGCGGCGGCAGTTCGAGCGTGAAGCCCGAGGCCACCCAGTTGAAGAACAGCTGCAGCACGCGCAGGTTGCTGGTCTCGGCCACGCTGAAGGCCAGGTAGAACGCGGCCACCAGACCGATCACCGACTGCCAGAAATACTTCTCGCGCGAGCGCATGCCCTCGGGGTCCTTGTTGACCACCTTGCGCCAGTCGTCCACCCAGCCGATGGCGCCGAAACCCAGCGTCACCAGCAGCACGATCCAGGTGAAGCGGTTGGACCAGTCGAACCACAGCAGCGTGGACAGGGCGATCGCAAACAGGATCAGCACACCACCCATGGTGGGCGTGCCGCCCTTGCTGATGTGGCTCTGCATCGCGTATTCGCGGATTGGCTGACCGATCTTGAGTGCAGCGAGACGGCGGATGAAAAACGGACCCGCCACCAGACCGACGATGAGCGCGGTGAGCGCGGCCATCACGGCGCGGAAGGTCAGGTACTGAAAGACCCGCAGGAACCCGAATTCGGGTCCGAGACTCTGCAGCCATTGGGTCAGGCTAAGCAGCATGGGTGGAATCCTTTTGTTCTTGTGGCGCGGGCGCGGTCAGGGCCAACAGGCCCTGCACCACGCGCTCCATGCGCATGAATCGAGAGCCCTTCACCAGCACGCTGCGCACCGCGGGCGTTGGCGTGGCCGCGACCAGGGCGCTCGCATGGGCGGCCAGTTCGGGCACGTCGCTCCAGTGGGTGGGGGCGTTTTCGCCGGCGGCGTTCAGGGCGGTGACAGCCTGCTGCATCCAGTCGCCCGCGCAATGCACGGCCTCGATGCCACTGGCCTGCGCCAGGCGCAACACCTCCAGATGAAAGGCGAGACCCTGCTCACCCACCTCGCCCATGTCGCCCAGCACCAGCAGGCGCGGGCCGGGCAGTTCGGCCAGCACCTGGATGGCCGCGACCACGGAATCGGGGTTGGCGTTGTAGGTGTCGTCGATCAGGGTGACATGGCGGTCCGGCAGCGCCAGCGAGAGCGCGCGCGAGCGGCCTCCCACGGGTTCGAACGCATCCAGCCCGCGCCCGATGTCGGCGAGCGACACACCCGCTGCCAGCGCACAGGCCGCCGCCGCCAGCGCATTGCGCACGTTGTGCCGGCCGGCGATGCGCAGGCGGCAAGCCTGCGCGCCCGACGGCGTGGTGAAGCGCAAGGCCCAGGCACCGTCCAACCAGTCGGCGCTGAGCGCTCGCACATC
>JAHIQV010000227.1 GCA_018903185.1 Gammaproteobacteria bacterium
CGTGTTCAACGTGTTGTTGCAGGTGCTGGACGATGGTCGCCTGACCGACGGCCCGGGCCGCACCGTGGACTTCAAGAACACCGTGATCGTGATGACGAGCAACATCGGCTCGCACCTGATCCAGGCCATGGTCGGCCAGCCCTACGACGACATCAAGGAAGCCGTGTGGGGCGAGCTCAAGGACCACTTCCGGCCCGAGTTCTTGAACCGCATCGACGAGACCGTGGTGTTCCACGCGCTCGACGCACAGCACATCGCGTCCATCGCCGCGATCCAGCTGAAAGCCCTGCAGGCGCGACTGCAGAAGATGGACCTGCGTCTGGAAGTGGCGCCGGCGGCCCTCGAAGAACTGGCCAAAGTCGGGTTCGACCCGGTGTTTGGCGCCCGACCCTTGAAGCGCGCGATCCAGCAGCGCATCGAGAACCCGCTCTCGAAGTTGCTGCTGGAAGGCAAGTACCCGCCCAAGTCGGTGATCCCGGTGGGGGTGGACCCGGTGCGTCACCCGGGCGTGTTCGAGTTCGGCGAACCCATCGAAATGGACTGATGAAGGAGAACCGTCGGACGGTCGTGATCGGGGGATAGACGGTCGCACTGGTAACAGGTCGTTGCCATTGCCTTGCATTCGAACAAGAGGCGGACGGTATAAATTCGAGGATATATGCCGAATTCGTCACACTTGCTCGATCAATGTTTTGATGAGGTCGCCCGCCAGGCGAAACCTTTGCTGGGTCGCTGCGTCGATGCGGCGGTGAACTCGCTGCAGGCGTCCGAGGCGAAAGCTGGCGAGGTGGGCGAGCGACAGCGCATCGCGCGCGCGTGCTGGGCCATGATGCAGCACCGGGGCGCGCTGACCGATGCCTACCCGGTGCGTCTGCGCGAGGCCTTCGAGCGAGGGGACGAAGACGGGCGAACCTCGTCGCTGGCTCTGCTGTCCGACTCCTCGTTGCTGGCGCTGGTGGATGACCTGTCGGTGTCCGAATCGCTGGAGTCGGCCCGTCTGCTGCAGGACCTGATGCCGGTGGTGGAGCAGGCGCTGGCGGCGCTGGATGCGCGCATGAGTTCGCTGATTGGCTTCGAGACCGTGCAGGTGGAAAAGAACCCGCTGCGTCCTTCGGTGTTTGTGCGGGTGCTGCGCGACCTCATCGCCGAGATCGAACGCGATCCCGAGATCCGCTCTCTGTGGTTGCAGCACCTGGCCGCCCCGCTCGGTCGCGGGCTGTGCCAGCTCTACGAGCAGTTGGCGCTGCGGCTGCAGCAGGCCAATGTGCAGGAGGCGGGTTACCGCATTCGGCTGGTGGACGATCCGCAGGCGAGCCCGGGCTCGGCCCCAGCCCGGCGCGACCTGTTGAACTGGGATGCCCAGACCTTGGCGCCCACCGCGGCCGGATCCGGCGAACAGAGCGAACCATTGCCGCCCATGACGGCCCTGGCCGGCGCCCAGACCCGGCTGGACCATCGTGTATTCCACGATTTCCTGGCCGAGCGCGGCGACCGGTTCGAACAGGCCCTCGATTCGGGCTATTACGAGCAGCTGACGCGCGAGCAGCGGATCGCCCAGGCCCAGGCGGATCTGCCCCTGCTGGACGAAGTGGTGGTTGATCGCGAGCGTGTGCAGTTTCGCGGCCTGCCTGTTGTTGACCGGCCTGCGCGTGCGGTCAGCATCGGTTCGCAGCTGGGATCGGACCATTGGGGTCCTTACGCCGCCCCGCATGAGCGCACACGGGTGCTGCTCGACCTCAAACAGCAGGCCGAACGCGTGTCGCAGGCCGTGGGCCTGGACCTGGTGCGCAAACTGGTCAACCAGGTGGCGCGCGATCCGCTGCTGATGGCGCCGGTGCGCGAGGCGGTGGTGGCGCTGGAACCGGCCCTGTTGCGGCTGGCGATGGACGACCCGCGTTTCTTTGCCAAGGACCAGCACCCGGCCCGTCTGCTGGTCGAGCAGGTCGCGCAACGCAGCTTCCGTTTCAACGATGAGTTCTCGGCCGAGTTCGAGCAGTTCCATGCGCCGGTGCGCGAGGCCGTCAACGCCCTCAACGCCCTGCCGGGCGCGACCCCCGAGCCCTTTGCGGTGGCGCTGGAACACCTGCAGGAAGACTGGGCGAACGTCGATCAGGCCGAGGCTGCCACCCAGGAGCAGCACCTGCAGGCCCTGCGTTTCGCCGAGGCGCGCCAAGCCCTGGCCGACCAGGTGGCGTGGGAAATCAGTCTTCGGCCCGACGTTTTCAACGCGCCCGCGGTGGTGCTGGACTTCCTCTACGGCAGCTGGTCGCTGGTGATCGCCGAGGCGCAGCTGCGCCACCCCGATGGGGACCCAGACCCGATGGGCTTCCGGGCCGTGATCCCGGATCTGCTGTGGAGCGTGCGGCACGAAGTCACATTGCGCCAGCCGCGCAAACTGTTCGAAATGCTGCCTCGCCTGCTGCAGAGACTGCGCGCCGGGCTGACCGTGCTGGACAAGCCAGCGGAAGAAACAGCGTCTTTCTTCGATGCCCTGATCCGTTACCACGAGCCGGTGCTGGCGTTGCGTCGGGCCAGTGCCCGGTCTCAGGCCGGGGCTTCGATGCCGGCGGCACTCGAAAGCCCGGTCGTCACCTTTCCCGAAGCGGACAACCTGGCCGAAGCCCCCAGGCCACAGGTGGCAGAAACGCCCTGGCTCGCGGCGCGTGAGCGGGTCGAGGCCGGGTTCGAGGACGCACCGGTTGCGGAGGCTCCGGTGGCGGAGAACCCCGCGGCAGCGCTTCTGTCCACATCCAGCGAAGAGGGCGATGACGTGGATGTGGGGATGGAAGCCGCAGGCGTGCTCGCCAGCCTGCATGTGGGTGACTGGGTGGATCTGCAGGCCAGCGGACAGTGGCTGCGCGCCCGGCTGGTCTGGGCCAACGCCCGGGCCACACTGTTCCTGTTCACCAGCCGGGGTGGGCACCCGCACACCATGACCCGGCGCAGCTGCGAAAAGCTCATCCGCCAGCGCGGATTGCGGCCGCTGGCGGTGCGTCCGGTGGTCGATGCCGCCATCGACGCGGTGGTCAAGGGCGTGCCCGGCGCCCCAGCCCACGCTTGTGTCGTCGCCACCGAAGCGGTTCCGGCCTGATAGGGGCACAACCCCTATCTCCGGGGCGACGTCTTTTCTATGATGGCACCATGACCCAGACCCCGCCCGACCTCCCGATGCGCGCCCTGTTTGACGCGCAGTACCGGGCCAGCCGCTCCCAGATCGACGTGCCGCTGGCGCTTCGGCTCGACCGCCTGCAGCGCATGCGGGCCTTGATCGACGTGCACGGCGCGGCGCTGGCCGAAGCGGTGCAGGCCGATTTCGGCGTGCGCTCCCTGCAACTCACCGAGGTGGCCGACTTTTTTGTGCTGCGCGCGCTGCTGGGCGACCTGGAGAAGCACACCGGCGCGTGGATGAAACCGCGGCGCGTGTCCACACCCATCTACCTGCAGCCCGCCAGCGCGCACATCCAGCGCCAGCCGCTGGGCGTGATCGGGGTCATCGGCCCCTGGAACTACCCGCTGCAGCTCACGCTGGGACCGGCCGCCACGGCGCTGGCGGCGGGAAACCGCGTGATGATCAAGCCCAGCGAGCTGACGCCGCACACCTCGGCGTTGCTGGCCGCGGTGTTGAACCAGGCCTTTGCGCCCGACGAGGTGTGTGTGGTGCAGGGCGGGGCGGACGTGGCGCACGAGTTCGCCAGCCTGCCGTTTGACCACCTGTTCTTCACCGGTTCCACCGCGGTGGGCCGCAAGGTGGCGGCGGCCGCGGCCGCCAACCTCACGCCGACCACGCTGGAGCTGGGCGGCAAGTCGCCCTGCATCATCGACGTTTCATGCGACATCGCCGGCGCCGCCATCAAGATCGCCCACGGCAAGCTGCTCAACGCCGGGCAGACCTGCATCGCACCCGACTACGTGCTGCTGCCGAAAG
>JAHIQV010000228.1 GCA_018903185.1 Gammaproteobacteria bacterium
CGCCTGCCCGCCCGGTCCGGCCTGCGCGCCCGAGAGCATCAGCAGACCGCCGTTGAGTTCTTCCAGCCATTCGCGCTGCACCAGCGCACCGCCCCGGCCGTCGCTGCGTGTCCAGGCGCGCGCCAGCAGCTCGCTCAGGTTCAGGTAGCCCTGCTTGTCCTGCACCAGCAGAATCACGCGCGGCGCGGCCGGCTGGTGGCTGCCGGGCATGGCATTCGGGGTTTCTTCGGTGAAGCCCTGCAGCATCACCTCGGCACCCAGCAAGGGCTTCACGCCCTCACCGCGAGCGGCCTTGTAGAACTTGACCGCGCCAAACAGGTTGCTCAGGTCGGTGATCGCCAGCGCGGGCTGGCCGTCGGCGGCGGCGGCGGCCACCACGTCGTCGATGCGGTTGGTGCCGTCAACGACGGAGAACTCGGTGTGCAGGCGAAGGTGGATGAACATCGGTCTAACTTGTCTCGGGGTGGGTCTGCGGGCGAAGCTCAAAGCCCTTCAAGGCGCTTTGTCCGAACGCTGGGCCTTCCAGGCGCGCACGGCGTCGGCCATGGTCGCTCGCGTCTCCTCGGGCAAGGCGTGGCGGCGCCAGAGGTATTCGCCCACGAACATCAGCGCGATCAACGGTCCTCCCAGCAGGTTGGCAAAGAGGGACCAGGCCGCCACCGGTGCGAACAGGAACAGCAGCGTGGAAATCAGCGCCATGCCGGCAAAGAAAACGCACCAGGCCAGGGTGACCTGGCGGGTATAGGCGGCCTGTGCGGGCGAGAGCACGCCGCCGTGCACGCTGCGGGCCATGCGCGTCACCAGCGACTCTTCGGGCCCGAACAGGCTGCGGCCAAAAAATGCCGACAACAGGATGTAAACCCCCAGGTGCTCCAGGTAATAAAGCAGCGCCACCTGGCCCCTGAGAAAGGGCCAGAGCCACACCAGACCGGCCGCCACCGCCATGCCGATCAGTGCGCCCAGCCAGCGGGCGGGCAAACGCCAGAGCAGCAGCGCCAGGGCCGTGCTCATCGGGGTCAGTGCCAGTGCTGCCCCCCAGCCCGAGGACTCGTTGCCCGCGCTCGTGACGTGGGCGATCAGGGCCCAGGCCACCGCCAGCACGGCAATACCCAAGCCGCGCAACACAGGCCAGAGCATCGTTTTCGGTGCAGCCACGACCGGGCGCTGCGGCGCCAGCCCGGCGCCGATCGGTTCGGGCAGCAGGGCATCGGCGGTTTCGGGCAACTGGGGCGGCATCAAGGGGGGTGTTTCGTCTGGGAGAAGGTGCGGCCCGACGCGAGGGCGAGGACGCCTGGGGAGGGTGCCGGGCACGCCCGCTGGGTCGAGGCGCGCCGGTGAAGCAGTTGGCACCATTTTAACGAGTCCCCTGTCGGGCACGGTCTTTCAGGCCCTCCCTACAATCCCGGTGCGCCATATTGCCGATCTTCGCCCTGACGAGCCCCGCCGTGACGTCCCGCCTGTGCCCCGTTCGTGTCAGCGCCTACACCGCCGTATCCGCCCTGGGGGCGGGCAAACCGGCCCACCTTGACGCCGTGATCCACGGCCGCAGCGGTCTGAGCCCGCTGGGGCGCCACGACTTCGGCGTTGCCCCGCTGGCCCAGACGCTGGACACCTGGGTTGGCCAGGTGCAGGGTCTCGAAATCCCCCTGCCCGACCCCTGGCGACACTGGGACTGCCGCAACAACCGCCTGGCCTGGCGGGGACTGCAAAGCGATGGCTTCATGAACACCGTGCGGCGCGCCACCGAGCGGCACGGTGCGCACCGCGTGGGGCTGGTGCTGGGGTCGTCCACCGCCAGCATCGGCGCTACCGAAGACGCCTACCAGCAGCTCGCCCAGTGCGGCGAATTTCCCCCTCAGCCCGACAACCCCGCGTTGCACACCTTGCATTCGCTCACCGGCTTTGTCCAGGAAGCGCTGGGCCTGCGCGGCCCGGCCCAGACCATTTCCACCGCCTGCTCGTCCAGTGCCAAGGCCTTTGCCTCGGCCGAGCGGCTCATGCGCCTCGGGCTCGCCGATGCGGTGGTCGTGGGCGGGGTGGACAGCCTGTGCGGCAGCGTCGTTTTCGGCTTTCACGCGATGCAGTTGGTGTCGACCGAGCCCTGCCGCCCCTTCGACACGCGGCGCCGCGGCATCAACATCGGCGAGGCCGCTGCCTTCGCCCTGCTGGAGCGCGCGCCGGACGGCCTGCAGCTGCTGGGCTGCGGCGAGTCCAGCGATGCGCACCACCTGTCGGCGCCCGATCCGGGGGGTCAGGGCACACAGGCCGCGCTCGACATGGCGCTGTCCAGGGCCGGACTGCCGGCCAGCGCCATCGGCTACATCCACCTGCACGGGACCGCCACCCCCCAGAACGATGACGTGGAAGCTCGACTCATCGCGCGCCGCTTCGCGCCCGGCACACCGGCCAGCGCCACCAAAGGCATGACAGGCCACACCCTGGGCGCCGCCGGGGCACTGGGGGCGGTGTTCGGCCTGCTGGCGCTCGAACACGGCGTCCTGCCGGGCACAGCCAACACCACGTCGGTGGAGCCGGGCATGCGGGCCTACCTGCGCGTCGAGCCGACACGGGCCAGGGTGCGCCATGTGGTGAGCAACAGCTTCGCGTTCGGCGGCAGCAACTGCGTGCTGGTGTTCGGACACGGCGCGGGAGACAGCCACCCATGAACACGTTCACCACCCACGTCGAAGGCATCGCGCTCTGGGCCCCGTGCCTGCCGGGCTGGGCCACCGCACGCGCCGCCTTTCGCGGCGAAGCTCCCCTGCAGCAGCCACCGGCGACGGTGCCTCCCCCGCTGATGCTGCCCCCGGCCGAACGCCGCCGGGCCCCGGTGACGGTAGCGCTGGCGCTGGCGGCCAGTGAAGAAGCCATCCGCGCATCGGGTCAGGAGCCCG
>JAHIQV010000229.1 GCA_018903185.1 Gammaproteobacteria bacterium
CGTGGGCCAGGCACTGTGCGATGTAACCGCCCATGGACCACCCCACCACCGCCACGCGAGGCAGCGCCCAGGCATCCAGCACCCGCAACGCATCGCCCACCAGATCACCCAGCGCATACGGCGGTGCGGTCGATGGCATGACGAAGGAGCGACCGGTGTCGCGGTGGTCGTAGCGCAGCACCCGGCAGCCCGCGCGCACCAGCGCCCCCACAAAGGCCGGCGGCCAGAACAGGCCGGGGTTCATCGCGCCCATCACCAGCAGCACCGGAGGGCCGTCCACCGGGCCACAGGCCTCGCTCCAGAGCTCACCCAGCCCCGGCACCGCTACGGGCCGCCCCACCCAGTTGATGGTGTCCATGGGACCTTTGTACCGCACGCACGCCAGGACTTCCACCCCCCAAACAACAAAGGCCCGCACAAGCGGGCCTTTGGGAACAAGCAAACAACTCCGGAGCGCGTGCATGCATCCAGCACACGGAGGATCCGGCTTGTATGGTTGAGGTGTTGGGGTGGAGGGCCTGAACTTCCGGCTATCGGCTCAGACCGACTGGCAAAGATTGCCCCCACCCCGCCTTCCAGCGTCGATAAGGAACTGAGCGGCACCCAGTAGCGCCGATCTTTGAGCAAGCCAACGCGGCTGGCGGGAATGTCCACCCCAACACTTGTCATTGTTTCTCTCAGGAGAGCGCCATGCAAGAGGTCAACGTGTTTATCGGGGTGGATGTGGCCAAGGCCGAGCTGGTGACCGCGGTCCATGATCAAGCAGGATGCCGCAGCATCGCCAACGAGGCCGACGCCATCAGTGCCTGGCTGCGTGAGCTGCCAGACGGTGCGGCGCTGGCCGTGGAGTCCACTGGGCGTTACCACCAGCTGCTCGCCACCCTGGCCAGTGCCGCAGGTCTGCAGGTGTTCGTGCTCAACGCCCGCGACGTGTACTTCTACGCCAAGGCCCTGGGGGCTCGCGCCAAGACCGATCGGGTCGATGCCCACGTGATCGCCCGCTACGTGGCCGAGCAGCACACCCGCCTGCGCCTGTGGCAGGTACCCCATGTCCTGCTGTCTCAGGTGCAGTGCCTGCTGGGCCAGCGCTGGACGGCGGTGAGCAAGCGCACGGCACTGCGCCAGTCGCTGCAAGGCTGTGATGGGGCCATCGCCTGCCAGGTCCAGGCCCTGGATGCGGCCTTCGCCGCGTTGCTCCAAGCCATCGATGCACGCATCATGCAGTTGTTCGATGACGATGCGCCGTTGCGCGCGCAGCGCAAGCTGCTGCAGAGCATCGTGGGCGTGGGGCCACAGAGCAGTGCGTTGCTCGCCAGTGTGCTGGCGCAGGCGGGCTTTGCCAGCGGCGATGCGTTGGTGGCCTACAGCGGGCTGGACCCGCGCGCCTGTGATTCGGGCAGCAGCCGTGGCAGGAGAAGGCTCTCCAAGCGGGGACAACCGGCGCTGCGACGCCAGATGTACCTGGCTGCGATGTCGGCCTGTCATACGAAGACGTTTGAAGGCACGTACAAGGCGTTGCGACAGCGAGGGCTGAAGACAACCGAGGCTCTGGTGGTGTTGGCTCGCAAGCTGCTGCGTATCGCCTTTGCCGTCTGGCGCAGCGGCCAGCCGTTTGATCCCCAGCGCTTTGTCTCTCCCGCTTGACTCGATCCATAGAACCTTTGCCGGTCCAAGGGCGTGGTCCCCCCTTCCAGGGGGAAGCCGCGAAGCGGCGCAGGGGGGTTTACTGCTTCACGCCTTCGACCTGAACCACCAGGCGCACGTTCTTCGGGAAACCCCAGTCCACGCCGTAGTTCACGCCGAAAGCGGTGCGGTCGATGGTGGTCTCGAAGTCGCCGCCGCAGACTTCGCGCTTGAGCATGGGGCTCTCGTAGCAGGCGAACTGGTTGGCCTTGAGCGTCACGGGCTGGGTCTTGCCCAGCAGCGTCAGGTTGCCGTCGACCGCGCTGACCTTGTCACCGCTGAACTGGAACTTGGTCGACACGAAGCGGGCCTTGGGGAATTTTTCAGCGCTCAGGATCTCGGCGCTCTGCAGGTGCTTGTCGAAGTTCGGCGTGCCGGTGTTGACCGAAGCCACATCGAAAGACACATCCACCGAGCCGGTCTTGGCGGCCTTGTCGAAGCTGATCTTGCCTTCCTTCTTGTCGAAACGGCCGCGGTTCACGCTGGCGCCGAAGTGGCCGATCTCGAAGGTGGCGAAGGTGTGCGTCGGGTCGATCGCGTAGTCGGCGGCGAAAGCGCCGGTGGACAGGGTGGCGGCCGCGGCCAGCAAGGTCAGGGATTTGCGCATGGTGTGTGTGACTCCAGTTAAAAAATCAAGGTATCGAAAAACGAACGTGAAAAAGAGAAAACGGACGATCAGAGCTTGCCGACGCCGGTCAGGGCGAGCTTGAACTTGACCTGCACCTCGTCGGCGACCGTCGAGGTGTCGGCCCACTCCTTCTCGCCAATGCGGAAAGACAGGCGCTTGATCGGAAAGGCGCCGGTGGCCGTGGTGGTGGCGCCGCTCTGGGCCAGCGTGACGGGCACGACCACGTCGCTGCTCACGCCCTTGATGCTCAGCTTTCCGGCGACTTCGAATTTGTTGGCGTCGATGCGCTTGATCGCGCTGGACTGGAACGTGGCCCTGGGAAAAACCGCCACGTTGAACCACAGGGGTTTGACCAGCTCCGAGTTGGCTTCGCGGCTGATGTCGGCGCTGCCGGTGTCGACCGTGAAGGCGATCTTGCTGGTGGCCAGCTTGGCCGGGTCGAACGCCACCTGGGCACTGAAGGTCTTGAACTTGCCCTCCACCGGTACGCCCATCTGGCGGCTCACAAACAGGACCTCGCTCTGCGCCGGCACGAGCTGCTGCTGGGCCTGGGCGGCCAGGGGCAACAGGCTGGTCAGGGCCAGGGCGAACGCAACGGGTGTCAGGCGGAAGGTCATGTCGGCAACTTTCGGAACAGGAACAAGGGTGGGGAGATCAGCGCGCTCAGCGGCCGGCCAGGGCCATGCGGCGCAGCAGGCCGTCACGGTCCACAAAATGGTGTTTCAGTGCGCCGGCCACGTGCAGCAGAACCAGCGCGGCCATGGCCAGGGCCGAGAACTTGTGCAGCGGCTTGAGCACGTCGGCCAGGCCTTCGCTCACCGGCACAAAGTCCGGCAGCGGCAGCACGCCAAACAGCACCAGGGGGAAGCCGGCGGCCGAGCTGTAGGCCCAGCCCAGCAAGGGCACCGCGAAAAACAGCGCGTACAGACCGGCGTGCGTGGCCTGGTGCGCCAGTCGCTGCCAGGCCGGCATGGCGGCCTCGACGGCCACCGGCAAGGCAGGCGGACGGGCCAGCAAGCGAGTCAGCAGGCGGGCAAGGGAGAATGTGAGCACCAGCACACCAGCCCATTTGTGCCAGCTGTAGTACTGCAGACGGGCGGGAGAAAACGGCAGGTCGGCCATGTACAGGCCGAGGGCAAAGTTGCCGATCAGGGCCAGGCCCAGCAGCCAGTGCAGGGCCACGGCCACGGGGTGGTAGCGGACGACGGTCGGTTCGGTCATGGGGGCAGTTTAGGTAACCGATGACGCGTCCGGTGTGAAACCGCTTGAAGCTTACATTCAAAAAATTCGAATGAACTACGGCGGCCGATTCGAATCACGCAAGGCCTGCGTCGCTCCTACAATGCGCCCATGCCCGACACCGATGCCCAGAACCTGCTGACGCTCTACCCCGCCATGGGCTCGCTCAAGGAGATGCTGCCGCGGTTGCAGACGATACAGGTGCCGGCGGGCACACAACTGTTCCGGGAACTCGAAACCTGCCAGGGTTTCCCCATGGTGCTCAGCGGCGAGGTGCGCGTTTCGCGCAGCGCCGCCAACGGCCGGGAGCTCGAACTCTACCGGGTGCTGCCCGGCGAAATGTGCCTGGTCTCGTCCGCCAGCCTGTTTGCCGGCCAGCCGCTCA
>JAHIQV010000230.1 GCA_018903185.1 Gammaproteobacteria bacterium
AACGTCGAAGACGCTCCAGGCGCTGGTTCGCCGGCCATCAAGCCGAACACGGATCTGGATGACGACGGCAAGGCCCCCACGGACGCACCGAAGAACCCGAGAATCTGAGGATCAAGATCAGAACGGCACTTCCTGCCCTGAGCGCAAAGCCTCCAGCTGCTGACGCAGCGCCGCGTTTTCCGCCTGCAATTCGTTCACCTGGTTGCGCAAGCGCTGCAGTTCATCGCCGGCTTCGTCGGCCGGTTGATCGGGCGCCGCTTCCGACGGCTTGCGCTTCGCTTCGCGAACCCGCTTGGCCGCCAGCTTGAGCTCGTCCTTGCCGGCCAGCGCGGCGGCCTTCTGCTCTTCGGCCGGCAAGCTGGCCACGGCCGCCGCCGCGTTGAGCGAGATCGCCCCGGACTTCAGCGCCGCCACCAGCTCGGGCTCGGCCTGCTTCTGGATCTTTTCGATCATCACCACCTGGCTGCTGCTGAGCCGCGCCGCCTTGGCGATGTCTTCGCGGCTGTTCAGCGGCCGGGGCTCGGGCACAGGTGTTGTGGCCGCCGGGTTGGCTGAAGGCGCGTCCTGCTCAACCGGCTCGGGCGATGTTTCCTCGCGCGGCGCAGCCAGAAACCGGGCGCGCCGCCCGGCGATGATTTCGCGCTTGCGCAGCGCCAGCACGCCGCGCTGGAAGTCCGACACACTGCGGCGCCCCAGGTGCTGGTCGATCATCCACAGGTGCACGTCCTCCATGGACTGGAAGCGCGGGTTCTGCACCGTCTCGAAGGGCAGGCCGTGCTGCTGGCAGATGCCGTAGCGGTTGTGCCCGTCCACCAGCACATCGCCCCAGAGCACCAGCGCATCGCGGCAGCCCTCGGCCAGGATGCTGCGCTCCAGCGCCTCGTGTTCCTCCGGGGTCAAGGGGTCGATATAGGCTTTGAGTTCCGGGTTGACAGTGATGTTCATGAAGTCGGGGTTCGGGGAAATGGCTTGGGGGCGCGAATTGTAGAGGGGCGCCGCGGGCCCCAGAAACCGGCAGAATGATCCGGGTCAGACGGACCGGGATGTGCCCGGTTCGAACACTCGATGACCTTGAACGAAGAGGGTGCTCATGAGACTCGTGGTTTTGTTGCTGGCTCTTCTGGTGGTCGGTCTTCTCGTGGCCCGCCAACTGGGCGGCGGCGCGCCAGCCCAGGTTCAGAAGCCGGAGGCCATTTCGGATGTGGCTGTTCCCGCTGTGCCAGCTGTTCCCACAAGGCCTCAGGATGTGCCCGGGTTTGAACGGCAGGTCGAGGGCTACGTCAATGATCTGGCCGCTGAGCGGGCCAAACAGATGGAGCAGGCGGAATCGGGGAAATGACGGGGGCTGGCCATGTTTTCGAATCAGCCAGTTTCGCAATCAGGAATCAGGCGGTCGAGTTCCTTTTTCACCACCCGATAGCACTCGCAAGTGCCTTCCTCCAGCTTGGCCCGGTCCAGCACCCAGATGTGGCCGCGCGCGTAGTGGATCTGGCCAGCAGCCTGCAATTTGTGCGCTGCTTCGGTGACGCTCTCACGGCGCACGCCCAGCATGTTGGCGATCAGCTCCTGCGTCATCACCACTTCGTTGTCGGGCAAACGGTCCAGTCTGAGCAACAGCCACCGGATGAACTGCTTTTCCAGCGAGTGGTGGCGATTGCACACAGCCGTCTGGCTCACCTGCGTGATCAGGGCTTGCGTGTACCGCAGCATCAGGTGCTTGACCGGGCTGGAAAGCTCGAACTCATCCTTGAACGCGTTGGCACGAAGCCGGTAACCCATGCCCGCGCTTTGCACCACGGCGTGGCTCGGCGTGGAGCCGCCGCCCATGAGAATGGGTACGCCCACCAGGCCCTCAAAACCGACCGCCGCCATCTCCGCCGACGATCCATCCTCCAGCACATAAAGCAGCGAGACGATCGCGCTGGTGGGAAAGTACACGAAAGTCTGCTGCGCGCTCGGCTCGTACAGCACCTTGCCCAGCGGCAGATCGACCAGTTCAAGCTGCGGTTTCCAACGTTGCCACTCAGCCTGGGGCAAACATGCCAACAGCTTGTTGTTGCGTGGGTGATATGGATGTACCAAGTGGGGGCCCCCTCGTGAGTGCGTTTTGTCTCGTCTCTCGCCTCTCGCCTCGACATTCACTCTACCCACCATCTTGAGGACGCTACCTTAAATTTGTTCCAAAACGTACGCGCAACCATCCAGGCCATTTCGTCTCTCCACTTCGAGGCCGACGGCCCGATCTGGGCGGCCCGCTGGAGGGATCACCACTGCCTTGAGAACGCCGCTTCTGGCCGAGTACCTGCCCCACACAGCCTGCAACCACCGAGCCAGCCCAGGCAAAAAGCCCTCCCACCCGAGGGCCGTTCCCCCGTCCCTCTCCCCCGCCGTCCTCTCTCTTGGTAATATATGAACCAGCTACAAACCGTATACAAGGGATCGCCATGGGCATCATCAAGATTTCAGAGCAGATGCACGAAAACCTGCGTCTGACCAGTGGGGCGCTGAGCCGCTCCATGAACGCGCAGGCCGAACACTGGCTGCGTGTGGGCATGTTGTCGGAGCTGAACCCGACGCTGTGCCACGGCGAGATCTGCCAGCTGCTGATCGAATCGGAGCGGCAGGCGCCAGTGACGCCCAGTCTCAGGAGCGTGCCGCCAGCCGGCCTGGAGAAGGCGGCATGACGGGCAGCAAGAAGGGGGTGAGCATCAGGACGCCGGCCGAGATCGACATGGCCCGGCGCGCCGGGCGGCTGGCCGCCGACGTGTTGCGCATGATCGGCGAACACGTGAAGCCGGGCGTGACCACGGACGAGCTGGACCGGCTCTGCCACGACCACATCGTGAACGAGCTGAAGGCTATCCCCGCCAACATCGGTTACCACGGTTACCCGAAGACGATCTGCGCTTCGGTCAACCATGTGATCTGCCACGGCATCCCGTCCGACAAGAAGCTGAAGGACGGCGACATCGTCAACATCGATGTGGCGCTGATCAAGGACGGCTGGTTCGGCGACACGAGCCGCATGTTTTATGTGGGCGAGCCGGGCATTCTGGCCA
>JAHIQV010000231.1 GCA_018903185.1 Gammaproteobacteria bacterium
GTAGCCAAGTACTCTATCCAGCTGAGCTACAGCCGCTAAGCTTTGAATTATAGCACGGGTTTTCTGGTAGGCCGTGTTGGACTTGAACCAACGACCAAAGGATTATGAGTCCTCTGCTCTAACCAACTGAGCTAACGGCCCGCAAGGCGACGATTGTAGGGGCAGCGACCGTGGCGCCAGCGGGCTTCAGCCCTGTTTGCCGTGGCTCAGGGCGTTGCTCACCAGCTTGGCCGTCACGTCGACGATCTGGATCATGCGGTCGTAGGGCATGCGCTGTGGTCCGATCACGCCCAGTGTGCCCACCACCTGGCCATCCACCTCGTAGGGTGCGGTGACCACCGACAGGGCTTCGAATGGCACCACCTGGCTCTCGCCACCGATGTAGATGCGCACCCCATCGGCCTGCGCCGATACGTCGAGCAGGCGGATGAGCTGGGTCTTCTGTTCGAACAGGTCGAACATCCGCCGCAGGTTGCCCATGTCGCTGGAAAATTCGCTCACCGACAGCAGGTTCCGCTCACCGGATACCACCACCTCGTCCTGTTCACCCGTGGCGTCCTCGCCGATGTTCACTGCGGCCTGCATGAGCGAGGCGATCTCGCCCCGCAGCGCATCCACCTCGACTTTCAGGCGCGCGCGCACCTCCTCCATCGTCAGCCCCGAGTAGTGGGCATTGAGGAAGTTGGCCGCTTCCTGCAACTGGGTCTGGCTGAAGTTCACTTGGGTGTGGATGATGCGGTTCTGCACATCGCCATCGGGCGACACCAGGATCACCAGCACACGGCGCTCGGACAGGCTCAGGAATTCGATGTGCCGGAACACCGAGGCGCGTCGTGGCGCCATCACGACGCCCACAAAGTGCGACAGGCTGGACAACATCTGGGCGGCGTTGCTGATGACGCGCTGGGGCTGCCCCGCTTCGATGCCGTGCGTCCCCATGTCGCCCACCGCGGAGAACCCTTCCCGCCGCACCGTGAGCATCGTGTCCACAAACAGCCGGTAGCCCCGCGCCGTGGGAATGCGGCCCGCCGAGGTGTGCGGACTCGCGATGAGACCCAGTTCTTCCAGGTCGCTCATGACGTTGCGGATGGTGGCCGGCGAAAGCTCCAGCCCCGCTGCCTTCGCCAGCGTTCGCGAACCCACGGGCTGCCCGTCGGCGATGTATCGCTCGACAAGAGCCTTGAGCAACAGTTTGGCGCGGTCATCCAGCATGGCAGCCATTCTAAGGAGGCGCAGCGCCCGAACACGGAACGGTGGGTTTTGTACACAACAACTGTATTCACTGGCACACGAATTGCTGAGCAGATCGAAAGGCCATTCGTGCCAGCGGTTCGTGCACCAAGGGCGTCCAGACGCCCACCCTTGGTGCAGCGAGTGGCCACGGATCCGTCGAGGCAGCGAAGTGCCCCCGTGACGCTCCGCTATCGCCGGCCGGATGGCTTTTGTCGTGTCCCCACCCTGTTGTTCATCTGGAGAAAATTCATGAAGTCTGCTTTCAAACCTCTGGCCCTCGGCTCTGCCGTTTTCCTGACCGCACTCGGTGCGCAGGCCCAGAGTTCCGTTTCGGTCTACGGCCTGCTCGACCTCAGCATGGGCTCGACCAAGGCCCCGGGTGGCGCATCGGTCAAGTCTGTTGACAGCGGAAAAATGACCACCAGCTATTTCGGCTTTGGCGGCAAGGAAGATCTGGGCAGAGGCCTGTCGGCGGTATTCAAGCTGGAGAGCTTCATGCGCGCCAACACCGGCGCCCAGGGACGGTTCGACGGAGACCCCGCCTTCTCACGTTCGGCCAACGTCGGTCTGTCCCACCAGGACTACGGCACGTTGACCTTCGGGCGCAACACCACCGCGCTGTTCGTTTCCACACTCATGTACAACGCCTTTGGCGACTCCTTCGGCTACTCCCCCAGCATCCGCCACTACTTCACCAGCGGCACCACCACCGGTGACACCGGCTGGAGCGACTCCTTCGCCTACGCCAGCCCGACGTTCGGCGGCGTGCGTTTTGGTGTCTCGGGTGCGAACAAGAACAGCGGCTCCACCGTCAGCAACGGCGGCAACTGGAGTGCCAACGTGGGTTACGGCGCTGGCCCCGTGTCGGCATCGCTGGTCGTGCAGCGCGTGAAGAAAGACGGCGCCAGCCCGGTGGCCGACACCCGCACCACCCAGCTCGGCGGTTCTTACGACTTCGGCGTGGTCAAGGCCTTCGCCCAGTACGGCGAAGTCGAAAACCTGAGCACCCCCAACACCTACAAGATCAGCGGTCTGGGCGCACGCTTCCCCATCGGCACAGGGGCCCTGCTGGCGCAATGGGGCCAGATCAGCCCCGAGACCGGCGCGGATCGCAAAACCCTGTCGTTCGGCTATGTGCACTCGCTGTCCAAGCGGACCGAGGTGTACGCCGTGGGCATGAGCGACAAGGTGGAAGGCCTGTCCAGCGGCTCGGGTTACTCCCTGGGTATCCGTCACCGCTTCTGATGCGATCGGGGCGTTGGGCAACCCCTCTGGAACAGGGCTGTCCGGGCTGGCATGCGCCGTCCGGACAGTTCCAGTTTGTCTGTCGCGCACCGGAACGCACCCCCACGTGCAGTGCGGCTGAATCACAAGGGTTTTCAGGCGGGTCGGTGCCTTGCGGCTATGTTGTAATTTGGGCATGAGTCTGCCGCCCGACACCCGCTCCGCACCCGCCCCTGCCGTGCGAACCCTGCGTTTTTCGCATGTGGCCATCATCGGCAAATACCAGGCCCCGGGCTCGCGCGACGTGGTGGACGAAGTCGCCCATTTCCTGCACGACGAAGGCTGTGACGTTTCCCTGGAACGTGAAACCGCGCTGAACACCGGCCTGCTGCAATACCCTGCCCTGGACGTGCCCGACATCGGCCACGCCTGTGATCTGGCGCTGGTGGTCGGTGGCGACGGCACCATGCTGGGCATCGGACGTCAGCTTGCGCGCTATGGCGTGCCGCTCGTTGGCATCAACCAGGGACGCCTGGGTTTCATCACCGACATTCCCTTTGGCAGCTACCGGGACAAGCTGCGTGCCATCCTGCATGGCGAGTTCGAAGAAGACCCGCGCGCGCTGATCGCGGCCAGGGTCTGGCGCGATGGCCAATGCGTGTTCGAGGCCACCGCGCTCAACGACGTGGTGGTCAACCGCGGTGGTGTGGCCAGCATGATCGAGCTGCGCGTGGAGGTGGACGGCCATTTCGTGGCCAACCAGCGCGCCGACGGCCTGATCATCGCCACCTCGACGGGCTCCACCGCCTATTCGCTGTCGGCCGGCGGGCCGCTGCTGCACCCGGCCATTGGCGGCTGGGTGATGGTGCCGATCGCGCCGCACACGTTGTCCAACCGCCCCATCGTGCTGCCGGCCCAATGCGAAATCGCGGTCGAGATCGTGTCGGGCAAAGACGCCAGTGCCAATTTCGACATGCAATCCCTCACCAGTCTGCTGCACGGGGACCGCATCGTGGTGCGGCGCTCCGAGCACACGCTGCGCCTGCTGCACCCGGTGGGCTGGAGTTACTTCGACACGCTGCGCAAGAAGCTGCACTGGAACGAAGGCGGCTGAATACCGGTCAAAATACGACCGCTTCATCCACCGTTGCTCCTCTCCCTTTCACGCCCATGAGCCTCAGACGCATCGTTTTGCGCGACTTCGTCATCGTGCAGTCGCTCGACCTCGAACTCGAATCAAGTTTCAGCGTGCTCACGGGCGAGACCGGCGCCGGCAAGTCCATCCTGATCGACGCCCTGCAGCTGGCACTGGGTGCGCGGGCCGACAGCGGCGTGGTGCGCGAAGGCGCTGCGCGGTGCGAGATTGCCGCTGAATTTGATCTGCCGCCCCATCTGGCACCCTGGCTGGAAGAACAAGGTTTCACACACGACGACCAACTGCTGCTGCGGCGCACCGTGGATGCCGATGGCCGCAGCCGCGCCTGGATCAACGGCAGCGCCGCCACCATGGCGCAACTCAAGGCCCTGGCCAGCGACCTCGTGGACATCCATGGCCAGCACGCCTGGCAAAGCCTGACCCGGTCCGATGCGGTGCGGGCCCTGCTCGACGGCTATGCCGGCATCGACACCACAGCCGCCACCCAGGCGTGGACCCAGTGGCGGTTGCGCCGCAAGGCACTGGAAACGGCCACCGAACGCCAGAGCACCCTGCACCAGGAAAGCGAACGGCTGGCCTGGCAGATTGCCGAGCTCGACAAGCTCCAGCCCGCCGACGGTGAATGGGAAGAACTCAACAGCCAGCACAGCCGGCTGGCCAATGCCCAGGCCTTGCTGGACGCGGCCAACGCGGCCACGCTGGCGCTGGAAGAGGAAGAGTCCAGTGCCGCAGCGCTGATCCACCGTGCGCTTTCAGCCTTGCAGGCCCAGGCCGGCATCGAAACTCAATTCAACGAGCCGGTGCAAGCGCTGGAAGCGGCCCTCGCCCAGGTGCAGGACACCGTGCACAGCCTGCACCAGTACAGCCGGCGCACCGACCTCGACCCCGCCAGCCTGGCTGCGCTGGACGAGCGGATGGGTCTCTGGATGTCGCTCGCCCGGCGCTACCGTCGGGCCCCCGAGGAGCTGGCAGCGCTGCATGCGCAGTGGAAGTCGGAGCTCGCCGGCGTGGATCAGGCGCTGGATCTGGCCGCCCTGAACGCGGCCGAGCGCGAGGCCTGGCAGGCTTTCGCCGCCGAACTGCAGACCCTGAGCAAACGGCGCCAGCAAGCCGCACCCAAACTCTCCAAAGCGGTCACCGAAACCATGCAGACCCTGGGTTTGCAGGGCGGCCGCTTTGAGGTGGCGCTGCAGAAGCTCGCCGAACCCCAGGCCCACGGCTGGGAACAGGTGGAGTTTCTCGTGGCGGGCCACGCTGGCGTGAGCCCGCGCCCGGTGGGCAAGGTGGCGTCGGGTGGCGAGCTCTCGCGCATCGCGCTCGCCATCTCGGTCGTCACCAGCCAGCTGGGCCAGGCGCCCACGCTGATCTTTGACGAGGTGGACTCGGGCATCGGTGGCGCCGTCGCCCACACCGTGGGCCAGTTGCTGCGCCAGCTGGGCCAGGACCGCCAGGTGCTCGCCGTGACCCACCTGCCCCAGGTCGCCGCCTGCGCCGACCACCACCTGCTGGTGAGCAAACAGCTGCAGGGCCCGCAGACCCTGAGCACGGTTGCCCCCATCACACGCGATCACCGGGTCGTCGAGCTCGCCCGCATGCTCGGCGGCAACGAACGCTCCGAAGTTTCGCTTGCCCACGCCCGCGAGTTGCTCACGCCATGAACGCCACCGTTCTCCCGCCTGCCGCCGGCGACAGCGAAGTGCCCCCCGCGATCGAGCTGGTGCTGATCACCGGCATGTCGGGCTCGGGCAAGTCGATCGCGCTGACCGCACTGGAGGATCTCGGTTTCTATTGCGTGGACAATCTCCCACCGGAACTGCTGACCTCGTTCATCGCTCTGGAGCAGAGTCATCGCGCCAGCAAAGTGGCCATCGCCATGGATGTGCGCAGTGCAGCCTCCCTGCCGGGTCTGCCCGAACGGCTTGAGCAGGTCAGGAACCAGCCTGGACAGAACATCCATTTGCGCACCGTGTTCCTGGAAGCGACCACCGACACCCTCGTGAGGCGCTTCTCCGAAACGCGGCGACTTCATCCGCTTTCGCTCAAACAAGCCGACGACCAGCACCGCGCGCTCACCGACGCCATCGAACACGAACGAGAGTTGCTGTCGGAGCTGCGTGAAACTGCGCTGGTGCTTGACACCAGCCTCATCCGGCCAGCCCAGCTGCGCAGCCACATCAAGGACCTGCTGGGTACCGGACAAGCCCCGCTCACCCTCGTGTTCGAGTCCTTTGCCTTCAAGCGTGGCGTGCCGATGGACGCCGACTTCGTCTTCGACGTGCGCATGCTGCCCAACCCGCACTACGAGCCCGCACTCAAACCCCTGACCGGGTGCGACGAACCGGTGGCCCGCTACCTGGCCGAACAGGCCGAGGTGCAGGCCATGGAGCAGCAGATCGGCGCATTCCTGCGCCACTGGCTGCCCCAGATGCTGAGAGACCACCGCAGCTATGTCACCGTGGCCATCGGCTGCACCGGCGGGCAGCACCGCTCGGTCTACCTGGTCGAGCGCCTGGCACAGGCTTTTGCGGCCGACTGGGCCACCCGGCTGCGGCACCGTGAAATCGATGGCTGGCCAGCCTCTGCGCGATCCGCCATGCCGTGATCCAGGGCGCAAAGCGCGTGGCCATGCGGAGCCTCAATCGGGCAGCTGCATGAGCAACTGGCGCACGGGTGCTGGCAGGCCCAGCCTGTCAAGGCCCTCCATGTCCACCCAGCGCCCGCTGTCATCGCCAGACACCGGCGTGTGAGACATCTCCAGCAACAACGGATGCAGGCGCAGTTCACGGTGCGTGAGGCTGTGCGCCACCGGCGCCAAGGCCTGCATGCGGCCGGTGTTCGGCGGCAGCACTGCCAGGGCCGAGGCCTCATCGGCAAACACGGGCGTGCAAAACAGACCGGCCCAGATGCCCGCGTTCGGACGGCGTTCCAGCCAGATCCGGTGCGCCCCGTCGTTTGACGGTGAACGCAGAACCAGCAGCCACCAGCTTTCGTGTCGCCGCTTGAGGGTTCGGGTCTTGACGGGATAGCGGCTGGCCGTGCCGTCCTGACCCGACCGGCACAGGACCAGCACCGGACACGCCGCACACGACGGCCGGCTGCGCGAACACAACGTGGCTCCCAGGTCCATCAGCCCTTGCGTGTAAGCCACCATGTCGCCCGCTGCGGGTTGCTCGGGCAGCAAGGCCTGCGCGATCTCCCACAGACGGCGCTGCTGCGCGGCCTGTGCCAGGTCCCCGTCAAACGCCAGCAGACGCGTGAGCACGCGCCGCACGTTGCCATCCAGAATTGAAATCCGCTCGCCATGGCAGAACGCGGCAATGGCTGCCGCCGTCGACGCGCCAATGCCCGGGAGGGTCTGCAGCTCGCTGGACGTTGACGGGAAAACGCCCGCGTGCTGTGCCACCACCACCTGGGCGCAGCGGTGCAGGTTGCGCGCCCGGCTGTAGTAACCCAGACCGCTCCAGAGCGCCATCACCTCATCGGGTGTTGCGCTGGCCAGGGCCTGCACGTCCGGGAACCGCGCCAGAAAGCGCGGAAAGTAGTTCAGCACGGTGCTGACCTGAGTCTGTTGCAGCATGACTTCGGACAGCCACACGCGGTAAGGGTCGCGCGTCCCCTGCCAGGGCAGCCCATGGCGCCCGCTGTGGCGTTGCCACTGCATCAGCACCTGTGAAAATTCGACAGGCAGGGCGGCTCCGGCAACCGATGGTTTCCCGCATTCCGTCGCAACACTCATGCCGCAATGGCTTCGGCTTCGGGCGAGGCAAGAAGGTGGTTGGTCAGTTCGGCCAGCTTGGCGTCGGTCAGGTTCAGCTGGTTTTGCTGGCTCTGCAACTCACGGATGCGTTCATCCAGCCCGCCCGCGGCCTGCTGGATGCGCGAGACGGCTTCGATGCGGCGGGTGAAGTTGCGCCGACGCTCGCGCAATTGCGCATCCAGCTGGGCCGCGGCCGACTTGTTCCAGAGCTCCACTTCGTTGACTGCGGTGTCGTACACCACGCGCAGACGGCTCATGAGCGCGCGCGCCAGCCGCTCGGCAAATTCCGGTTGCGCCAGCCGCAGGGCGTTGCCCAGGCTCAGGTATTGCAGGTGGCTCTTTTCGATCAGCGCGAGGTCTTTGTGGTAAGCCGAAAGCTGGGGCGGCGTGGGCGGTTGCAAAGAAAACCCGTACTCCGCGTTCAGGTTCTTGAAGCTGCCCTCCAGCATGGACTGGATCTCTGCCGCCAACTGATCGGCCCGGTTCAGATCAACGGCCAGCCGCTCGAAGGCCTTGCGGTAGGCGCTCCGCACACCGAGCTTGATACCCGGCTGCTTGAGCGCTCGAGCCAGCTCCGACACGCGGCTCTTGAGATGCGTGTTGCCCAACAGGGCAAACAGGTCTTTGAGCAGACGCAGGTGCACCGAGCGCACCGCCTGGATCTTGGCACCGCTGGCATCAAAATCAGCCTGCTCCTGTTCGATGCGCAGTCGCATCTGCTTGATCACGCCGGTGTTCTTGCCACGCAGGCCGTCCAGTTCCTGGATCTGCTCCAGGATGTCGCGGGCCCGGGTGTGCACCAGTCGACCGGTTTCCTGGCGCAACGACTGGATGCCTTTGGACACCGCTTCGGCCAGGATGCGCCTGCGCCGACCCAGCAAGCCTTCGCCCAGGGCGGCTTCGAATTCCTTCAGGTTGCTCGCCTGCAGCAGCTTGTCGTCCCGGCTGACCTTGGCCAGCAAACCCTTTTGCGCGGACACCGCCAGCACCTGCTGAGGCGACAGCCCCAGGATCTCGGCCGAGTCGGAGCGCTGCGAAGCGATCTGCAATTGCACCTGCTCGGGCGAACTCAGCGCATCCCACATGGTGTCGATCTTGTTGAGCACCACCAGGCGCGAGGCCTTGTCCTCCCCCACCACGGACAGGTGCTCCCGCCAGATGCCGAGATCGGATTTGGTCACGCCGGTGTCGGCCGCCAGGATGAAGACCACCGCGTGCGCCTGGGGCAGCAGGCTGACCGTCAACTCGGGTTCGGCACCGATGGCGTTGAGCCCCGGGGTGTCCAGGATCACCAGTCCCTGCTTGAGCAGGGGATGGGCCATGTTGATCAGCGCATGGCGCCACTTGGGAACCTCGATCAACCCGTCCACGCCGACCAAGGGGTTTTCGTTCGGCGTTTCGTCGTTCCAGAAGCCCAGGGAAGCGGCCTCGGCCTGGCTGACGCGGCGCACTTCGGCGACCTTCTGGATCGCGCGCGCGAGTTGCTGGGAATCGTTGACGTCCAGGTCCACCCGCTCCCATTTGTCGGGGGCGTTGCGCCAGTCCAGCAGCGACTGGGGTTGCAAGCGGGTTTCAATCGGCAGCAGCCGCAGGCAGGGCGGCACTTCAGCGTCGTAACCCAGCTCGGTGGGGCACATGGTGGTGCGCCCGGCACTGGCCGGCATGATGCGCCGCCCGTAGCCAGCGAAAAACACCGCATTGATCAGCTCGGATTTGCCACGCGAGAACTCGGCCACGAAGGCCACCATGATCTTGTCGTTCTTGACCTGGGCGTGCAACTGGTCCAACCGCTCCCGCACCCCCGCTTCCAGCAGGTCGTGGTCGCTCAACCAGTCAGACAGGAGCTTGAGTCGCAGAGCAAACTGCTTGCGCCAAACACTGTGCTCGTCAAATTCCTGATTGAAAGTCATGTCACTTTTTTCTGCGTTCTGGGCAATATAGCATCGGCCCGGCTTTCAGGCGCGCTGGCAATGTGGGCAGAAAAACGATGAGCGCTGGCCCTGCCGGATGGCCCGGATCGGCGTCGCACAAACCCTGCAGGCCTGCCCCTCCCGACCGTACACCATGGCATCGAGCTGGAAATAGCCGGTCTGACCCTCGGCGCTGGAAAAGTCACGCAAGGTGCTCCCGCCCAGGGCCAGGGCACGCTGCAAAACCGCCACAATGGCACCCTGCAGGCGCGCCGCCCGGGGCCGGCTGATCCGGTCAGCCCTCAGCGTGGGCCTCAGACCCGCCATGAACAGCGCCTCCGACGCGTAGATATTGCCCACGCCCACGACGATATCGCCCGCCATCAGCACCTGCTTGATGCTGGCGCGGCGTTGCTGCAAGGCCTGATGGAACATGACGGGCTCAAACCCGGCCTCCAGCGGCTCCACACCCAGCCCGCCCAGCAGCTTGAGCGCCCGTGGGTCGGCCAGCGACTCGGCATGCACCACGGCACCAAAGCGCCGTGGATCGTGAAGCCGCAGCGTGCCGCGGCTGGTCTGCAGCTCAAAATGGTCGTGCACCCCACGGGGCGCCAACTCGGGGGCGAACTGCAGACTGCCCGACATGCCCAGGTGCAACAGCAACAAACCCCGATCCAGGTGCAGCAGCAGGTATTTTCCACGCCGCGTGACACGGCCCACGTTTTGCCCGATCAGTGCCTCGGGCGCACACCCCAGCGGCCAGCGCAGGGGTTTGCCCACCTGCACCCGCAGAACGCGGGCTCCCGCAATGCGATCGGCAAAACTCCGGCGGGTGACTTCAACTTCGGGCAGTTCGGGCATGGAACAAGGTGCTTTTTTCGGTGGATGCCGGAACAGTTCACAGGCCTTCGGATCACAACCCGTACCCATCCACCCTTCCATTATCATGAACGAATGAATACCCTGCACAGCCCCGTCGCCACCCAGGCCCATGGGCACCAGAAACCCCTTGCATGGTGGTTTCGAGGCCTGTTGGGCGCATCGCTGCTGGCGGGCGCCTGCGCCACCCAGGCCCAAGGCACGCCGCCTTCCGTGGGGGCCACCCCAGCCGCCGCAGAGGCCGCCGGGGTGCGCAACTCCGACCTGGATGCCCCGCTGTTCTACCAGTTGTTGCTCGGTGAGCTCAATGTGGGTTCTGGCGAACCCGGCACCGGTTACTCCCTTTTCCTTGACGCGGCACGCAAACAGAAGGACGCCCAACTGTACCGGCGAGCCGTGGACATTGCCCTGCAGGCGCGCTCGGGCGAAGCGGCCCTGACCGCCGCCCAGGCCTGGTCCAGGGACTTGCCCGACTCGCTCGACGCCGACCGCTTCGTGCTGCAGATCCTGCTCGCTCTCAACCGGCCCGGCGAAACAGGTCCGGTCTTGAGCTCACTGCTCGCCCGCTCGCCGGCCGCCGAGCGCAACGACTCCATCAACGCGATTCCACAAACCTATGCCCGTGTCGCCGACAAGGCCCTCGCACTGAAGGTGGTCCGGGAGGCGATGACGCCCTTCCTCCAGCAACCGAAGCACGCCGCGGCAGCCTGGACCACCCTGGGGCGCATGGAACTCGCGCAGGACCAGTTCATCCAGGCGCTGGAATCGGCCCGCCAGGCACAGGCGGCTGAGCCCGGATCGGTGTTTCCGGCGCTGCTCGCCCTGGAGTTGATGGAGCGGGGACAGAAAGACGCCGAACCCCTGGTGCGCACGCAATTGCAGGCCAGCCCGCCTTCCGTTGCCAACGGCACCGCCGTGGCCCTGACCTACGCACGGATCCTGCTCGACCTGCAGCGCAACGCCGAAGCCCGCGCCCTGCTGGAGCGCCTGACCCAGGCCCAACCCGACCTGCCTGAGCCCTGGCTGCTGCTGGCCTCGTTGCAGGTGCAGGACAGCACCGCCCACACAGCCGCCACCGCTTCGCTGCAGAAATACATGGGCCTGGCCCGCCAGTCCGGTGACGAGCGCAGCGCCCGCGGCCTGACCCAGGCCTATCTGCTGATGGCCCAGGTGGCGGAGAAGCAGAAAGACTTTGTGGCCGCCAACGCCTGGCTGGACCGTATTGAAAACGCCGACGAAATCATGGCGGCCCAGATGCGGCGCGCTTCGCTGCTGGCACGCCAGGGACAGATGGCCCAGGCGCGCGCGCTGCTGCGCAGCCATCCCGAACGCCGCCCCGAAGACGCCCGGCTGAAACTCGTGGCCGAAGCGCAGCTGTTGCGTGATTTCAAGGACTGGCAGCAGGCCTACGAGGTGTATGGCGAAGCCGTCACCCGCTTCCCGAACGACAACGACCTGATCTACGACCAGGCCATGATGGCCGAGAAGGCGAACCGGCTGGACGCGATGGAAGGCCTGTTGCGCCAGCTGATCGCCACCAAGCCGGACCACCACCACGCGTACAACGCCCTGGGCTACTCGCTGGCCGACCGCAATGTGCGCCTGCCCGAAGCCAAGCAGCTGATTGAGAAGGCCGTGGAACTCGAACCCGATGACGCCTACATCCAGGACAGTCTGGGCTGGGTGGAGTTCCGGTTGGGCAATGTCCAGCGGGCGCTGGACATCCTCCAGGGCGCCTATGGCAAGCGCCCCGATGCCGAAATCGCGGCCCACCTCGGGGAGGTGTTGTGGGCACAGGGCCAACGCGAACAAGCGCTGAAGATCTGGCGTGAAGGACTGCTGCTGTCAAGCGACAACGAGACCCTGCA
>JAHIQV010000232.1 GCA_018903185.1 Gammaproteobacteria bacterium
CACCACGGGCAACAGGGTGGCCGAGGCCTGCGCGGCGCCCGGACCGGTGTGCTGCCACAGCGACTCGCCGGGCGCCCCGCTGCCCAGCGCCACCGAGAGGATGTCGGTGCTGGTTTCGATGGCCAGCAGGCGCAGCGAGGGGGAAGCTGGGGAGACGGCAGAGAGCATCCGGCCATTATCGGCGAGCCGCATCCGCGGCTTCGTTCGTCGTCGCAAACGCTGTTGCCCGATGCAGGCGCCGGACGGCGTCGCTCTTTGCACGCCAGCGCCACCACCGGGTCCCATAATTCCCCCATGTTGACCCGCCCGCTCCCCGAACATGCCCGACACACGCACCCCAACCCGGGAGCGGCCTGGTGGCGCGCACTCGGCGCGGGCCTGCTCGGCGCCCTGGTGCTCCCGGCCCTGGCGCTGGCCGATGACGCCCTGCCGTCCTCGGTGCAGGCGGCGCTGCGGCGGGCCGCGGTGCCTGTGAGCGCGGTGTCGGCGCTGGTGGTGCCGGTGTCCGGCAACGGCGGCGAGCGCCTGCGCCACCGTGCCGAACAGCCGATCAACCCGGCCTCGGTCATGAAACTGGTGACCACCTACGCCGCCATCGACCTTCTCGGCCCCGACTTCACCTGGCGCACGCGCTTCTACACCGACGGCGCCGTGGACCAAGGGACCTTGCGCGGCAACCTCTACATCCAGGGCGGGGGCGACCCGAAGCTGGTGCTGGAGCGCATCCAGTCGGCCTTCTTCGCGCTGCAGGACCGGGGCGTGCAGGTGGTGCTGGGCGACCTGGTGCTGGACCACAGCGCTTTCGAACTGCCCGCGCGCGACCCCGGCGCCTTCGACGGCGAGGCCTTGCGGCCCTACAACGCCAGCCCCGACGCGCTGCTGGTGAACTTCAAGTCGGTGGTCCTGAAGTTCCAGCCCGACCACGCCCTCGGCGTCGCCCACGTGCTGAGCGAGCCGCCCATGGCGGGTCTCGCCATCGACGCCACCGTGCCGCTGTCGCGCAAAGGCTGTGGCGACTGGCGCGGCGCCCTGCGCGCTCGTTTTGACGACGCCAACACCATCCGTTTCGAGGGCCAGTATCCGCAGAGCTGCGGCGAGCGCGTCTGGCCCGTGGCCTACCAGGACCCGTCGAGCTACGCCGCCCGGGCGCTCGAAGGCCTGTGGCGCGCCAGCGGCGGTGCCCTCACCGGGCAGGTGCGCAGCGGAACCACCCCGCCCGGCGCCACCCTGCTGCACGAAGCCCACTCGTTGCCGCTCTCGGACATCATCACCGACGTGAACCAGTGGAGCAACAACGTGATGGCACAACAGGTGTTCCTCACGCTGGGCCGGCTCCACCCGGTGCGGCAGGACGCGCGGACCGTGCCGCGCGAACACATCACCCCGCTGCGCACGGGGCGGTTCGAGCGCTCACGCGAGGTCGTGAGCCGGTGGTGGAAAACCACCTTCGGCATCCGCCATGCGCCCCCGGTCATGGACAACGGCTCGGGTCTCTCGCGCGACGAGCGCATCAGCGCCGACGCGCTGGCCGGCCTGCTGCGCCACGCGGCAGCCCATCCCAAGGGCGCGCAGTTCGTGCAGTCGCTGTCGGTGGCGGGCGTCAGCGGCACGGCCGCGCGCATGGCGCGCTCGCCGCGCAGCGCCGCACGGGGCAACGCCTGGCTCAAGACCGGCACGCTGCGCGACGTGACGGGTGTCGCCGGTTACGTGAATGCGGTGAACGGCACACGCTACGCGGTCGTGGGGTTCATCAACCACCCGAACGCGAGTGCCGCGCGGCCGGCGCTGGAAGCGCTGGTGGAATGGACCGCTGCGCAGCCGGACTGAGCGCCACCCCTTACAAGGTCTTTGCTCGATGTTCTGCGGGTGATGGCGGGCCATGGCGCTTCTCGTTCGCTGCACCTCACGTGCCGAGGGGTGTGCGGGCAGTCCACCGGTGGAATACCCGTTCATATCCTGCTGCGGCAGGCGTTGAAAAGACATGGAAATTGAACGGCCGGCAAGCAAGAAGCCATCGCCGCTCCTATCATGCGCTGCTATGCGCCCTGACGACCTTATCGGCTACTTCGCCGCTTTCCTGACCACTTTCAGTTTTGTGCCCCAGGCCTGGCACACGTTCCAGACGCGGGACGTGAGCGGCATTTCTCTGGGCATGTACAGCAGCTTCACGCTGGGCATTGCGATGTGGCTGGCCTACGGCCTGATGCTGGGCGCCTGGCCGGTGGTCGTGGCCAATGCGATCACGCTGCTGCTGGCACTGGCCATCCTGACCATGAAGCTGCGCTTCGGGCGCTCGTGAATGCCACCTCGACGCATGAAGCGGTCCAGCCCAGGGCACCGCCGGGCCGGCTCTGC
>JAHIQV010000233.1 GCA_018903185.1 Gammaproteobacteria bacterium
GCGTGGTGTCCACTTCGCCGGGCGTGTGGATGCGGCCGTAACTCGCGGCGCGGCCACCCGACTCGGTCCGGCCCAGCACGCCCGCGGTCTGCAGTTTTTCAAAGCGCTGCGCGCCTTCTTCCATCAGGTCGGGCGTCATGCTTTCGCTCCCCGGATTTTCTTCACCAGACCCACCACGCCTTGCGGCATCCACAGCGTTACCGCAATGAAGAGCGCGCCGAGGAAATAGAGCCAGAACTCGGGGAAGGTCACGGTCAGCCAGCTCTTGGCGCCGTTGACGATGAAGGCGCCGATGATGGGGCCGACCAGCGTGGCGCGGCCGCCGACCGCGGCCCAGACCGCGATCTCGATGCTGGCCGCGGTGCTCATTTCTCCCGGGTTGATGATGCCGACCTGCGGCACGTACAGCGCCCCGGCGATGCCGCACATCACGGCCGAAATCGTCCAGATGGTGAGCTTGTAGGGCAGCGGGTTGTAGCCGCAGAACATGACGCGACTCTCGGCATCGCGCACGGCCTGCAGCACGCGGCCGAACTTGCTGTTGACCAGCCAGCGCGCCCACAGGAAGAAGCCCAGCAGCGTGAGGCCGGTGAGCACGAACAGCGTCATGCGCATGTTCTGCGTGGCCAGTGGCATGCCCAGGATGCGCTTGAAATCGGTGAAACCGTTGTTGCCGCCCAGGCCGGTCTCGTTGCGGAAGAACAGCAGCAGCGCAGCGAAGGTGAGGGCCTGCGTGATGATGGAGAAATACACGCCCTTGATGCGCGAGCGGAAAGCAAAGTAGCCGAACACGAAGGCCACGATGCCCGGCACCAGCACAATCAGCAGCAACGTGGCGATAAAGCTGTCAGAGAGCGCCCAGTGCCAGGGCAGTTCCTTCCAGTCCAGAAAGACCATGAAGTCGGGCAGCTCGCTCTTGTAGTTGCCGTCGGTACCGATCTGGCGCATCAGGTACATGCCCATCACGTAGCCACCGAGCGCAAAGAACAGGCCGTGGCCCAGGCTCAGGATGCCGGTGTAGCCCCAGATCAGGTCCATGGCCAGCGCGCAGATGGCGTAACACATGATCTTGCCCAGCAGGCCCACCATGTAGTCGCTCAGGTGGAAGGCGCTGCCTTCGGGCACGAACAGGTTGAGCAGCGGCGCCACGGCGCAGACCACCAGCAGCGCCACGACGAAGGCGCTCCAGCCGGTGCGGGTGAGCAGCGGGCCGGCGTGCGGCAGCGTCACGGACGCGGGAACGGGGGGTGTGGACATGTTGGTCATGCTTCGGCACTCCGGCCCTTCATGGCAAAGATCCCTTGCGGCCGCTTCTGGATGAAGACGATGATGAAGACCAGCACCGCGATCTTGGCCAGCACGGCGCCGGCCCAGCCTTCGATGAACTTGTTGAGCAGGCCCAGGCCCAGCGCGGCATAGACCGTGCCGGCGAGCTGGCCCACGCCACCGAGCACCACCACCATGAACGAATCCACGATGTAGTTCTGGCCCAGGTCGGGACCGACGTTGCCGATCTGGCTCAGTGCGCAGCCCGCCAGGCCGGCGATGCCAGAGCCCAATGCAAACGCGTAGGTATCGATGCGCGCGGTGTTCACCCCCATGCACGATGCGATGGGCCGGTTCTGCGTCACGCCGCGCACGAACAGGCCGAGCCGTGTGCGG
This sequence comes from Gammaproteobacteria bacterium, assembly GCA_018903185.1. Taxonomy (GTDB): domain Bacteria; phylum Pseudomonadota; class Gammaproteobacteria; order Burkholderiales; family Burkholderiaceae_C; genus Hydrogenophaga. The sequence goes on from JAHIQV010000233.1 coordinate 1,663, forward strand.
GTGATCAGCAGCGTCACGCCGATCAGCACGGCCGCCGCAAAGCCGATGATGACGATGCGGTTCCAGGGCAGGTTCAGGTTGCCCAGCAGCGTCACGCCGCCGCTCATCCAGCTCGGGTTTTCAACGCCCACGTTCTGCGCGCCGAACAGGCTGCGCACACCCTGCATCAGCACCAGCGAAATGCCCCAGGTGGCGAGCAGCGTTTCCAGCGGGCGGCCGTAGAGGAAGCGGATCACGGTGCGCTCCATCGCCGCGCCGACCAGGGCCGAGGCCATGAAGGCCACCGGCAGCGCGGCCAGCAGGTACCAGTCGAACGCGCCCGGCAGGTAGTTGCGAAACAGCGCCTGCACACCCCAGGTGGCGTAGGCGCCGATCATGATCAGCTCGCCGTGCGCCATGTTGATCACGCCCATAAGGCCGTAAGTGATGGCCAGGCCCAGCGCGGCCAGCAACAGGATGCTGCCCAGGCTGATGCCGGTGAAGGCCTGCGCCAGCGCGCTGCCGATGGCGAGCGTGCGGTCCAACGCGTCCAGCGACGATTGCAGGGCGCCCTTGACGGCGGCGCTGGTTTCGACCTCCAGCCGTTGCAGCAACAGGGGGCGCACTTCGGGTTTCCGCGTCTCACCCAGTTTCTGCGCCGCGGCCAGGCGCTGCGCTTCATCTTCGCTCGCCAGCAGCACAGCGGCCTGCGCCAGCTCCAGCGTCTGGCGGGCCTGGGGGTCAAGATCGGCGGCCAGCGCGCGTTCGATCAGCGGCAGCTGCGCCACATCGGGTTCGTCAAAACTGCCGCGCTGCAGGCTCAGCGCCGCTTCGCGCTGGCGCTCGGGGTCGCCGCCCACGAGCTGCATGCCGGCGAGCGCGGTTTCGAGCGCGCCGCGCATGCGGTTGTTGATGGTCACGTCCTGCGCTTCGTCGGTGAGCGCCACGGCTTCACCGGTCACGGCGTCGACCGCCGCTTCATCGCGCACGATCACCACCTGCGTGCCCTGCACGCGCACGGCCTCGTCGGCCATGGCCTGGATCAGGGTGGCCGCAGCCTTGTCGTCGGTCGCCACGGCAAGCCGGTTCAGGGTGGCGATGCGCTCGTCGCTCTCGCCGGTGGCGAGCACCTGGGCATCGGCCGGGGTGAGCGCATGGGCCAGGCCGCTGGCCGCCAGGCAGCCCACCGCCAGCAGGCGAAGGGCGCTGTGCAGCCATCGGCCAGAAAAATGGGGGTAGGGACGCATGGGTCCGTCTTTCTCGGTTGGCTGCACAAGGGGCAGAAAGACTCGGGGGAAACTGCGAAAAAACAAGGGACCGGGCTGCAACAGGCACCACCACACGGCAGCGCCCGCGCACCCCGGCCCCTCCAGGGCCGGAGCCCCGGTTTACTTCATCATGGGCACGTTCTTCTTGCCCTTGTTTTCGACGATGTAGTCGCTCCACGGATCGGCGACCACCGGGCCTGGCGTCTTCCAGACCACGTTGAACTGGCCGTCGGCCTTCACTTCACCGATGAACACCGGCTTGTGCAGGTGGTGGTTTTCCTTGTCCATGGTGGACGTGAAGCCACCCGGGGCCTTGAAGGTCTGACCGGCCATGGCGGCGATGACCTTGTCGGTGTCGGTGGACTTGGCCTTCTCGACCGCCTGCGCCCACATGTTGATGCCGATGTAGGTCGCTTCCATCGGGTCGTTGGTCAGCGGCTTGTCCTTGTGACCGGCGATGTTCTTGGCCTTGGCGTAGGCGGCCCACTTCTTGGTGAACTCGGCGTTGGTCGGGTTCTTGATGCTCATGAAGTAGTTCCAGGCGGCCAGGTGGCCCACCAGCGGCTTGGTGTCCACGCCGCGCAGCTCTTCCTCGCCCACCGAGAAGGCGACAACAGGCACGTCCTTGGCCGACAGGCCGGCGTTGCCCAGTTCCTTGTAGAACGGCACGTTGGAGTCGCCGTTGATGGTGGAGACCACAGCCGTCTTCTTGCCCGCAGCCGCGAACTTCTTGATGTTGGCGATGATGGTCTGGTAGTCGGAGTGACCGAAGGGGGTGTACTCCTCCATGATGTCGGCGTCCGCCACGCCCTTGGCTTTCAGGAAGGCACGCAGGATCTTGTTGGTGGTGCGGGGGTAGACGTAGTCGGTGCCCAGCAGCACCCAGCGCTTGGCCGAGCCGCCGTCCTTGCTCATCAGGTATTCCACGGCAGGGATGGCCTGCTGGTTGGGCGCGGCACCGGTGTAGAACACGTTCTTGGACAGCTCTTCGCCTTCGTACTGCACCGGGTAGAACAACAGGTTGTTCTTCTCTTCAAACACCGGCAGCACCGACTTGCGCGAGACCGAGGTCCAGCAGCCGAACACCGCAGCGACCTTGTCCTGGTCGATCAGCTGCTTGGCCTTTTCGGCGAACAGCGGCCAGTTGGAAGCGGGGTCAACCACCACAGGCTCGATCTTCTTGCCCATCACGCCGCCCTTGGCGTTGATCTCGTCGATGGCCATCAGGGCCACGTCTTTCAGCACGGTTTCCGAAATGGCCATCGTGCCCGACAGGCTGTGCAGCACACCGACCTTGATGGTGCTTTGTGCGTGGGCGGAAATGCCGAAGGCGCCCAGGGCGGTGGCGACCGTCAGGGCTTTGAGGGTGAATCGACGTTGCATCATGAAGGCTTCTCCAGGTTCGAAAACTTCTGTTGAGGGGGTGACTCTTGCCGCCGTTGCCGCCCTTGTTCGGGCGTTTCACAGCGGACAGACGGATGCTAGGGAGAACCCTGATCGGTGTATGTACGCCGGGTGGCGTATGTGGGGCGTATGGACGCCTCAGCCCCCGTGCTGCGGCTGCAGCAGCGGCACGCGGTTGATCGCCATCGCCGCCGCAGCGGTGCGGGTCTCCACGCCGAGCTTGGCGTAGATGCGCTCCAGGTGTTTTTTCACCGTGGCGGGGCTCGATCCCAGGATGTCGCCGATGTCGCGGTTGATCTTGCCCTTGGCCACCCAGTACAGCACCTCAGCCTCGCGCGCGGTGAGGCCAAA
>JAHIQV010000234.1 GCA_018903185.1 Gammaproteobacteria bacterium
TGCGGGACGGGTAGTTGCGGGCGCCGTGCAGCGAGAGCGCGAACACCGAGTCGTCGACCGCCAAGATGCTCCCCGTGCCGTTACCCTGGTGCACGTCCAGATCGATGATCGCTACGCGCAATGGACCGTGGGTTCGGTGGCGGCGCGCGTGTTCGGCCTGCATCAGGCGGGCCGCGACGGCAGCGTCGTTGAAGACGCAGAAGCCGCTGCCCTTGTGGGCATAGGCGTGGTGTGTGCCCCCCGCGAGATTGGCCGCCAGCCCCTCGCCCGCCATGGCGTGGCGGCAGGCCTGGATGGTGGCACCCACCGAGCGCCGCGCGCGTTCGGCCATGGCAGGGCTCCAGGGGAAACCGATCTCGCGTTGCGCCGCGGCGTCCAGCGTGCCGCTCTGGATGGCCCGGATGAACGCCGGCAGATGGACCAACGCCAGTTCACCATCGCTGGCCGGCAGCGCCTGACCCAGGCGCACCTGCGGCAGCTCGGCCGTGAGGCGCTCGCGAAGGCGCCCGTACTTGGCCATGGGAAAGCGGTGGCCGCTGGGCAGGGGCAGGATGAAGTGATCGGCGTAGAAAGCGTGCACGGGGGGATCGGCGTTGGAGAGGTGCGGCCATTGTGTTCGTCGCTTGAAACCAGCGCGTGGGTCCGTGTTTTAGTAAGACCCTTCTAGATTGCTGCAATGCAACAAAAACCGCTTGCAACGGCTCGAGTTTTCCCTATAATTCGAGCCATGTTGCAGTGCAGCAAAGCGAACGAAAAGAACAGCGTCGAGACAGCGCGGAGTTCGGGAGCAGCTCTCAACTAGGCCACTACCCCCCTATTTACTTCCTCTTTCGGAGAACCCCACATGCTGACCGCTGAACAAATCGTCGCCGCACAAAAAGCCAACATCGAAACCCTTTTCGGCCTGACCCAGAAAGCCTTCGAAGGCGTGGAAAAGCTGGTTGAACTGAACGTTCAGGCCACCAAGGCTGCCCTGAGCGAGTCTGCCAACAGCACGCAAGCGCTGCTGTCCGTCAAGGACGCCCAGGAACTGCTGACGCTGCAAGCCAGCCTCATGCAACCCCTGGCCGAGAAGACCGTGGCCTACAGCCGTCACCTGTACGACATCGCTTCGGGCACCGGCGCCGAATTCGGCAAGGCTGCTGAAGCCCAGGCTGCTGACGCACAGAAGAAGTTCATGTCCGTCGTGGACAACGCTTCCAAGAACGCCCCTGCCGGTTCCGAAACCGCCGTGGCCGTGATGAAGAGCGCCGTGTCCGCCGCCAACAACGCCATGGAATCGGTTCAGAAGGCTGTCAAGCAAGCCACCGAAATGGCCGAAGCCAACTTCAACACCGTGACCACGCAAGCTGTCAGCGCCACCAAGGCCGCTGCCAAGAAGCGCTGAATTGCAAAGGTTTCATGCCTTTGATGGGGCTTTTGACTTCTGTCAAAGCACTCACACCGAAATCACTGGAGACTAGCGCCAGACTTGAGAAGGCGGCGCTGGTTCACCAAATCCGTTTTTTCTGGTTGTCTCCTCGGGTCCTTTTCGAAATTCGGTTTCATCGGACCCCTTAAGCCCTCGCTGCAAAGCGGGGGCTTTTTTTTTTGCGCGTCACATGGAGCCCTTTGGGTGTCAGCCAGTCCAGTGCTGCCGGCTGGTTCGCCGAACCACCGCATGTTGACCCAGATCAACTGTTTTTTATTGAGAACCATTCGTGTTTGTGTTAGCATCTGGCTTGGATGAATCGTGCCCGCAGCGCTGGTAATCTCCAGACGAATGCGGGGTTATTGGCTCCAGAGAAAGTCCCCCACATGCGCAACACCATCAAGCTCAGCATTGTCCTTGCCGCGGCCTCCGCAGCCTTGGGCGCCCAGGCCCAGGACAAAGTGCTCAACCTGTACTCCGCCCGCCACTATCAGACCGATGAGGCGATGTACGACACCTTCACCAGGACCACCGGCATCAAGATCAACCGCGTCGACGCGGACGACGCTGGCATCGTGGCGCGTCTGCGCGCCGAAGGTGCCGCATCGCCCGCCGACGTGATCCTGCTGGTGGACGCGGCCCGCATGGCCAGCGCTGACAGCCAGGGCCTGTTCCAGCCCATCAAGTCGGCCAAACTGGACGCCGCCATTCCCGCCAACCTGCGCGCCGACGCTGGCCCCGATGGCGTGACCTGGACCGGTTTCTCCACCCGCGCCCGCGTGATCATCTACGACCCGCTGCGCGTCAAGGCCGCCGACGTGGCCACCTACGAACAACTGGCCGACCCCAAGCTCAAGGGCCTGGTCTGCACCCGCTCGGGCTCACACCCCTACAACCTCTCGCTGTTCGCCA
>JAHIQV010000028.1 GCA_018903185.1 Gammaproteobacteria bacterium
CCTTCGTTGCCCCGCATCCACTCGATGCCCTCGTCGCGCCGGCCCTGTATCTCCAGCACGTGGGCCACCGCGTGCTGCGCCCAGGCGTCGCGGGGCTGCAGGTCCACGGCCAGGCGCCCCAGGCGCTCGGCGCGTGCGTAGTCACCGGTTTCTTCGAGCCCGAAGGCCTGCATGCCCAGCACCGCGTGCCAGCCGGGCAGGGTGGCGGACCACGCGGGCAGGGCGCGCGCAATGCGGTCGCGCAGCATGCGCGAATCCCCCACGAAGAAGTCGAGCTGTTGGCCGGCCTGCAGGGCCAGCGCGTCCAGCGGGTAGTGCACGCTCAGGTCTTCCAGCGTGAGCGCGGCGGCGCGCCAATGGCCGTCGCACAGCTGCGCGATGGCCCGCAGGTGCCAGGCCTCGCGTTCGTTGTGCGGCAGTTCGCGCGCGGCGGCCCATGCCTCGCGGGCCGGCGCCACGGCTGCCGCTTCCGAGGACAGCAGGTAAAGCCAGGCGCGCAGCACCTGGGCCATCACCAGGTCGGGGGCTTCGGCCAGCGCCGCTTCGGCGGTGGCCAGGGGGTTGTCGGCAAAGCAGCGGAACTGGTGCAGGGCCTGCTCCAGCAGGTCCAGGGCGTGGGCGTTGCCGCCCGAGAGGGTGTAGCCGACGGTGTCTTTCGTGGTCATGGGAATGCTCCAGGGTTGGGGTGAGGAAAAAAGAACGGAAAGGGATCAGTGCCGGGCGCGCGACACGTCGCGGAACGCCAGCATTTCGGGAATGCGCGCGGAGGCGCCGTCGTGGAAACCCAGTTCGGGCCAGGGCGCGTTCGCCGGTCCGTTGCGGAAGGTGCCGAACAGCAGGTCCCACAGCGGCAGGTCGGCGTAGTTGTGCGCGTGCACGCCGCGCTGGTGGTGGATGGCGTGGCTTTCGGGTCGCTGGATCAGGTAGCCCAGCCAGGTCGGTGTGCGCACACGGGTGTGCTGGAACACCGAGAGGAAGGTCAGCAGCGCCACCGCCCAGGCACCCGCTTCGGGGCTCAGGCCGAGCAGCGGAAACAGCACCAGGCTGGAGAGCGTGGTGAACAGCGCCGTGTCCAGCGGGTGCAGGTAGAAGGCACCCCAGGGGTCGAGCGATTCGGCGCTGTGGTGCATCTGGTGGCCCAGGCGCCAGAGGGTGTCGAAGCGGTGCGCGCTGCGGTGGTACCCGTAGTGGAAGAACTGGTACACCAGCACGCCCAGCGCCGCGCCGCCAGCGGTGCCGAAGGCGGCCCCGTCGAAAACGTGCAGGTCCCCGGAGAAGCGGCTCCAGAGGTGGCCGACGACCAGCGCCAGCCCGGCGTTGACCACGGTGATGGACAGGGCCCGTGAGCGCCAGCCGCGCACGCGGCCAGCGTGGGCGTGGGTGATGGCATCGAGCAGGAGGAAGGCGGGCAGCACCGCCAGGGTGAGGATTTCGGGCCAGGACATGGTGTTTCCAGTGAGGGGTTGCAAGGGGATTTGACGGTTCTAGAATCGGTCAGGCACTGTAGGCAGACCCCCCGTTTTCACCTGCAGTCAAATCCGACAGCCACCCGACAAAACCGCCATGTCCGCCCCCGACGGCGCCCCCGTGCTCGCCACCGTGGCCATCCTGGCGCTGCCCGAGGTGGCGGCCTCGATGCTGTTCGGCATGAGCGACATGTTCATGGGCGTGGGGCGCGACTGGCCGCTGGTGGTGGAGGACCGCCCGGGCCGCTCGTTGCTGCGGGTGCAGATCGTCTCGGCCGACGGCCAGCCCCTGACCATTGCCAACGGCGTGCACCTGGCGCCCGACACCTCCATCGCCAACGCCGTGGCCCCGCAGGTCATCTGCATCCCCGAGGTGTTCGTGGTGCCGAGCACCGACCTGCGCGGACGCTATGAGGCCGAAGCGGCCTGGCTGCGCGAAGCCCATGCCCGGGGCGCCATCATCGCGGCGGCCTGCTCGGGCGCGCTGCTGATGGCCGAAGCCGGCCTGCTCGAAGGCGAGGACGCCACCACCCACTGGGCCTACTGCGACGTGCTGGCGCAGCGCCACCCGGGCATCCGCCTGCACCGCCGGCGCGCGCTGGTGACCGCGGGAGAAGGCCAGCGCCTGGTGATGGCCGGTGGCGGCACCTCCTGGCAAGACCTCGCGCTGTACCTGATCGCCCGGCTGGTGGGTCTGGAGGCGGCGATGCAGATGGCGCGCCTGTACCTGATCGACTGGCACGAAAGCGGCCAGCAGCCGTTTGCGCGGCTCTCGGCGAGCCGGCAGTCGGACGACGCGGTGATCACGCGCTGCCAGCTCTGGGTCGCCGACCACTACGGCGAGCCCAGCCCGGTGGCGGCGATGACGCGGCTCTCGGGCCTGGCCGAGCGCTCTTTCGTGCGCCGCTTCCAGCAGGCCACGGGTCTGTCACCGCTGCAGTACGTGCACCACGTGCGGCTCGAAGAGGCCAAACAGTTGCTGGAGGGCAGCGAGGACTCGATCGAGGCCATCGCCGGCCAGGTGGGCTACGAAGACGCGGGCTATTTCGCGCGCCTGTTCAAGCGCGAGGTCAACCTCACACCGGCCCAGTACCGCAGGCGCTTCGCGGGCCTGCGCGAGGTGCTGCAACAGGGCCGGACCGTGTGATCGCCGGTGCCGTGCACCCCGGTAGACACGGGGTGCCGCGTCCGGCATCACTTTTTTGCAGCGCCCTCGGTGGCGCCACCGTCCGTCGGCGACGGCCTGTGCCGGCGGCGAGGCGTAGACTGGGCCGCATCTCCATCCCTGTAGCCCTTACCCGCCCATGACCACCCTGTTTGAACCCCTGCAAGTCGGCGCCCTGAGCCTGTCCAACCGCATCGTCATGGCCCCGCTCACGCGCAACCGCGCGCCCGAAGCCATCCCCACGCCGCTGATGGCGATCTACTACGCCCAGCGCGCCAGCGCCGGCCTGCTGATCACCGAAGCCACCGCCATCACCCACCAGGGCCAGGGCTACGCCGACGTGCCCGGCCTCTATGGCACCGAGCAGCTCGACGGCTGGAAACGTGTGACCCAGGCCGTGCACGATGCCGGCGGCAAGATCGTGGTGCAGCTCTGGCACGTGGGCCGCGTTTCACACCGCGAGCTGCAGCCGCACTTTGGCGCGCCGGTCGCGCCCTCGGCGATCCGCGCCCACACCAAGACGGTGCTGATCAAGGACGGTGTGCCGACCTTCGTCGAAACCTCCGAGCCGCGCGCGCTCGACGCCGAAGAAATTCCCGGCATCGTGATGGACTACCGCCACGCCGCGCTCAACGCCATCGCCGCCGGCTTCGACGGCGTGGAGATCCATGCCGCCAACGGCTACCTGATCGACCAGTTCCTCAAGTCCGGCAGCAACCACCGCAAGGACGACCACGGTGGCAGCATCGCCAACCGCGCGCGCTTTTTGCTGGAGGTGACGCGCGCCGTGACCGAAGCCATCGGCGGCGACCGCACCGGCATCCGGCTCTCGCCCGTGACACCGGCCAACGACGCTTCGGACGCCGACCCGCAGCCACTGTTCGACCATGTGGTGCGCAAACTGGCCCCGCTGCAACTGGCCTACCTGCACCTGATCGAAGGCGCCACCGGTGGTGCGCGCGAACTGCCGGACCGTCCCTTCGACTACGCCGCGCTCAAGGCCGCTTACCGCGAAGCCGGCGGCCGGGGGGCCTGGATGGTCAACAACGGCTACGACCTGACGATGGCACGCCAGGCGCTGGCCGATGGCGCCGACCTCGTGGCCTTCGGCAAAGCCTTCATCGCCAACCCGGATCTGGTGACACGGTTGCACGCGGGCGGTCCGTTCAACACCCCCGACAAGACCACCTTCTACGGCGGCGGTGCGAAGGGCTACACCGACTACCCGACGCTGGCGGGGTAAATGCCCCCACGCTCCGCCGCTGCGCGGGTCGCTGCCCCCCGAGGGGGCTGTTTCGCCTTGGGGCGGCCCGGCGGCGAAACCTTGCCCCACGCTCCGCCGCTGCGTCCTATGATGCGCGGACCATGCCCGCCCCCGAACTGATTGCCGCCCTCTACCCCTGGCTCCGACACCTGCACATCACCCTGGTGGTCTTGAGCGTGTCGGTGTTCATGGCGCGCGGCCTGGGTGTGCTGGCGGGGCAGGCCTGGCCCATGCGCGACCTGGCCCGAGGCCTGAGTCCGGTCATCGACTCGCTGCTGCTGCTCGCCGGCGCCACTCTGTGGTGGCTGCTGCAGCTGAACCCCTGGCACAACCACTGGCTGGGCGCCAAGCTGGTGCTGCTGGTGGTCTACATCGTGCTGGGCAGCTTTGCCCTCAAACGCGCGCCGACGCGCACCGGCAAGGCCTTCGCCTTTGTCGCGGCACTGTCGGTGGTGGGCATCATGGCCAGCATCGCGGTGGCCCACCACCCGCTGGGGATGTTCGCGCCGTGAGCGCCACCCAGGCGCCCCACCGTTCGCGCCTGGTGCGTGGGCTGCTGTGGGCCGCCGGTTCGCTGGCGCTGCTGCTGGGCCTGATCGGCGTCGTGCTGCCGGGCCTGCCCACCACCCCCTTCATCCTGCTGGCCGCTGCCTGCTACGCCAAGGCTTCGCCGCGCCTGCACCGCTGGCTGCTCAACCACCGGCTCACCGGTCCGATGCTGCGCGACTGGGAAAAGCACCACAGCCTGACACGGCGCAACAAGAACATCGCCGTCGTCTCCATGGCGGTCATGGTCAGCGTGTCCATCTGGAGTTTCCGCGGGCGCGTGGCGGTGCAGCTGGCGCTGCTGGCCCTGGGCGCCATCGGAGCGTGGGTCGTTCTCCGGATTCCAACCCGGAGGCGTTAGCCCGCGCGCCGTGCCAGCACCTCGAACGCCGGCAGCGTCTTGCCTTCCAGCACCTCGAGGAAGGCACCACCGCCGGTGGAGATGTAGCCCACGTCCTTCTCGATGCCGTATTTGGCGATCGCCGCCAGGGTGTCGCCACCGCCGGCGATGCTGAAGGCGCTGCTCTCGGCAATCGCGTGCGCGATCACCTTGGTGCCGTTCTCGAA
>JAHIQV010000235.1 GCA_018903185.1 Gammaproteobacteria bacterium
ACGCGGCGGCATGACCTGCCAGCGCAGCTGCAGCGCCCCCGGTGCGATGGCCACCCGGGCCGCACCGCCATCGATCTGCCAGGGGCAGCTGCCAATGGCCGCGGGCAACCAGCCCAGCCATTCGGCCTCGGTGCAGCCCATGTCGCGATCGAAAGTCTCGGCGTAGCTCGACTGCATGCCGTGGTGCGCCTCAACCGCCCGCGATGGGCGGCCAGATGGCCAGCACGTCGCCTTCGGCCAGCGTCGCGGTCATGCGCTTTTCAGGCTCCACGTATTTGCCGTTGACCAGCACCAGATGCACCAGCTTTGGCGGCAGGCCAAAGGGTTCGATGATCTGGCTGATGGGCGCGGCCGGACTCACGTCCAGCTCGACGAGGTTGCTGCGCCGCGCCTCGGCGGGCAGGTAGTCCGTCAGGGTGGCGAAGAGCTTGAACGTGATTTTCATGGATGTGATTTTCCCATTCCGGGCTGCGCCGCGTCAGCGGCGCCGGGTATCGCCCCTGACGGAGCGGCGGAATGGATTCATCGGCGGCGGTCGTCGGCAGCGCCGCTCCACTGCCCCTGCCCCTGCGCGCTGGCGAGGTAGGCGTCCATCAGCCTGGTCGGGTCGGCCATCAGCGTGTCCTTCCATTCGCCCAGGCGCACCTGCCCTTCCACCAGACCCCGCATGACGCCCACGTGATCGGTCCAGCCCACGCTGTTGCAACCGACCATGAGGTCGTCCTTGAACTGCAGGCTCAGGTGGCGGCCCGACTTCTCATCGGTCAGCTCCACGTGTTCGCCACCCGGCAGGCCTTCCCAGTTGCCGAAGCTGGTGGAGATCATGCCCAGCGTGTCGAGCACGTTGATCTGCGTCACGCCCTTGAGCTCCACCTTCTGGCCCACCATGTTGAGCGCAGCCACACGCGCTTGCTCGGCGGCGTTGGGCTGGATGGCGCTCACGATGGTCTTGCCACTGACCTTGTCGAAGGCCTCGGCGCAGTCGCCCGCGGCGTAGATGCCGGGCACATTGGTCTGCAGGTGTTCGTCGGTCAGCACGCCGACCAGGCAGCGCACACCGCTGTTTTCCAGGAAGCCGATGTTGGGCTTGACGCCGGTGGCGCTGATGACCAGATCGGCCTCCAGGCGGTCACCGGTGGACAGGCGCACCTGCATCTTGCCGTTGGATGCGGTCGACGACCCGATGCCCACCACCTGCGCGATCTTGCCCAGCAGGCCGGGCTCGGCACCGTCGCCGCGCTCGATCGCTTCGACCCGCGCGCCGGTGAAGACCTTCACGCCCTTTTTCTGGCACCAGTCCTTGATCATGCCGCCCGCGGTGGGGCCCATCATGCGCGGCACCATGCGGTCGCCCATCTCCACCACGGAGAGCTCCACACCACGCTGTTGCAGCGATTCCATGATGATGCAGCCGATGAAACCGGCGCCCATCTGCAGCACCTTGGCGCCGGGCTTGGCCAGGTTGGCGATGGCACGCGCGTCGGCCAGCGTCCAGCAGCTGTGCACGCCGGGGCCGTCAATGCCCGGAATCGGCGGCGTGGCGGGCGATGAGCCGGTGGCGATGAGCAGCGTGTCAAAGCCGATGGTGTGACCGTTGCTCAGATCGATGGTTCGTTTGGCCGGGTCCAGCAGCTTGGCCCGCACACCGCGCAACACCTGGATGTTCAGCGCCTCGAAGTGGCCGGCCGTGTGGCGCAGGTGCGTGCCGTCCTCGCCGACCTTGCCAATCAGCAGGTAGGGGATCGCCATGCGCGAATACGGCGCTTCGTTTTCATCGCCGATGACGGTGATCGTGTCGTTGGGCGCGTGCTTGCGGATGGTTTCGGCTGCAATGACACCGGCCGGGCCGGCGCCGAGGATGACGTGGTGGGTCATGAAAGTGTTCTCCAAAAGAAAGAAGCGGCCGCAGGGGACCGCTTCTTTGACGTCCCCGATGCGAAAGATCAGAGGCTCAGGCGGGCCCTGGTCTCGGCGGTCGGGCGGCCTTCCGGGTCCCAGCCGCGCGCGGCGTAGTACTTGGGCAGCATCTCGGGCAGCTTGCTGACCATGCCCTTGGAGGCACCGGTCTTGGCCGCTTCGGTCAGCAGGCGCTTGGGCAGGCTGTCGTCCTTGGCGGTGAAGCCGGCGGCGTTGTTGAATTCGCGCTCCATGTTCCAGATGCGCTCACCGATCTTCTCCAGCTCTTCGGTGGTGAACTCTTCGTTGCACGCGGCCTGCAGCTGCGGTGCCAGATCGGCCACGCCCCAAGCGAAGGTGGTGAACACACACAGGCCCGACGAGTCGAACGCGGCGGTGGCGTCCTGGAACGCCTTCACCAGCTCCGGCTTGCCTTCGCTCTCGACCGGATCGGTCTTGACCGGGATACCCAGCACTTCCGACGCGATGGTGTAGCCACGCAGGTGGCAGGCGCCGCGGTTGGAGGTGGCGTAAGCCAGGCCAATGCCTTGAATGGCACGACCGTCGTAGGCCGGGAATTCCTGGCCCTTGACGCTCATGGACAGGTCGGGGTGGCCGTATTTTTCGGTCAGGCGCTTGGAGCCCTGGCCGATCTCCTTGCCGAAGCCTTCGCCCCTGGCGGTGATCTCGGCGAAGTGGGCCAGCGCCTGCGCCGAGCCGAACTTGGCGTCGATGCCGAGCTGCTCCGCGGTGAGCACACCCATTTCGTACAGCTCCATCACCGCACCCACGGTGGCGCCGAAGCTGATCGGGTCGAAACCTTCTTCGTTGCACAGCATGTTGGCGTATTGCAGCGCTTCCAGGTCGTTCACGCCGTTGGCCGCGCCCAGCGCCCAGGCCGCTTCGTATTCCAGGCCGCCGTTGGCGCCCCAGTACTGCGGCTTGTTGGCCACGGTGAAGTGGCCTTCGTCCATCTTGCTGATGCGCCCGCAGGCGATGGTGCAGCCGAAGCAGGCCTGGTTGGTCACCAGGTGCTTCTTGCCGTCGCTTTCGCGCGGTGTGGCCATGGCTTCGGCCGAGATGTCTTTCGCGCCTTCGAACTGCACGTCGCGGTGGTTGCGCGTGGGCAGCGCGCCCATCTCGTTGATCACGTTCATCAGCACCTGCGTGCCGTAGGCCGGCAGGCCCTGACCCGTCACGGCGTTCTCGGCCAGGATCTTCTTCTTCTCGAAGGTGACCTTCATGAAGGCCTTGGGATCGCGGATGTTGCCCACGCCCTTGGTGCCGCGCACGGCGATCGCCTTCAGGTTCTTGCTGCCCATGACGGCGCCCACGCCGGAGCGGCCGGCCGCACGGTGCAGGTCGTTCACCACGGCCGCGTACAGCACGCCGTTTTCGCCCGACTTGCCGATGCTGGAGACGCGCAGCAGCGGGTCCTGCAGGCTCGTCTTGAGCATCTCTTCGGTCTTCCACACGCTCTGACCCCAGAGGTGACCGGCGTCGCGCAATTCAGCGTCGTCGTCGTTGATGTAGAGGTAGACCGGCTTGTCCGACTTGCCTTCAAAAATGATCATGTCCCAGCCGGCCATCTTGAGCTCGGCGCCCCAGTAGCCACCCGAATTCGAGCAGGCGATGGCGCCGGTCAGCGGGCCCTTGGTGATGACGGTGTAGCGCCCGCCCGTGGAGGCCATGGTGCCGGTCAGCGGGCCGGTGGCCCAGATGATCTTGTTGTCCGGTGACAGCGGGTCGACCTTGGGGTCGATCTCGCTGATCAGGTACTTGCTGCCGAGGCCGCGCGAACCGAGGTAGGCACGCGCCCACTCCATGTTCAGCGGTTCGGATTTGACGGTGCCCGCGGTCAGGTTGACGCGGAGGATTTTTCCAGCCCAAGACATGTTGTGCTCCTTGAATGGGTTGGGGGATCAGGCGGCGGCAGACGGCTGGTTGCCCAGCTTGTCGGCCCACTGTTTCATCTTGTCGATGCCGGTCCAGTTGGCGTCCACAAACGTGATCGCCGCGGTCGGGCAGGCTTCTGCGCAGGCCGGCTCGCCGCCACAGAGGTCGCACTTCTGGACCTTGCCGGTTTCCTGCACGTAGTTGATGGTGCCGAAGGGGCAGGCG
>JAHIQV010000236.1 GCA_018903185.1 Gammaproteobacteria bacterium
GGGGCACACGCCTCGGCGTCGTGGCGCTGTTCCTCAGTTTTGCTGCCTACCTGACCGGGCTGTTGCCACCCCATGTCCCGCTGGAGGATCTCCCCGGCCTGTGGACCCTGCCAGTGGATGAATTTCTGCAGCGCACCCACACGCCCACAGGCTGGGGCTGGCTGGCGCTGGCCCACAAGGGCGACATGGCCAACCTCATCGGCATTGCCCTGTTGGCCGGCTGCTCGCTGGCGCCCCTGTTCGGCCTGATCCCCCTGTACCTGAAGCGGCGCGATCACGCCTATGCCGCGATCTGCCTTCTGGTGGCGGCGGTGATCCTGCTGGCCGCTTCCGGTGTGCTGACGGGAGGGCACTGAGCATGGGCCATCTCTTCACACGCCTGCTGCTGGCCACCGAACACACGGCCTACGACACCGGCGCCGAAAGCGTGGCCTTCGGCATGGCCACGCGCTGCCAGCTGCCGCTGCAAACGGTCATGCCCCTGGTCAGCAACCCGGAGTACGAGGCCCTGGCCCCCCAGATCGCGGCCCGCGCCGAGAGCGAGGCGGCGATGCGCATTGCCGATCTGCGCGAACTCGCCGGCGCGGCCGGCGTGACGATCGATCTGCGCCTGCGCCGCGGGGAGGAGCCCTACCAGGAGATCGTGCAGGAAGCCCGGGAACAGGCCAGCGACCTGATCATCATCCGCCGGCGCGGCAAGCGCAGCTTCCTGGCCAACTTGCTGGTGGGCGAGATGGTCAGCAAGGTGGTGGCACACGCGCCCTGCCATGTGCTGATCGTGCCGCGCGGTGCCCGCATGTGGAGCCAGCGCGTGCTGGTGGCCGCCGAGCCCAGCCCGCAAGGGCGCCAGGTGTTCGCCGTCGGGGTCGCGGTGGCGGCCCAGTGCAGCCTGCCGCTGCATCTGGTGACCGTGGTCCCCACGGAAGGCCTGCGTCCCCAGGCCGATGCCTTCATCGCCGAGATGCTGGCACTGGCCGGGCAAGGCGGCGTGGCGGCCCAGGGCGAGGTGCGCTGCGGCAAGCCCTTCACCGAGATCCTGGCCGCGGCGTCCGAGAGCCGGTCCGACCTGATCGTCATGGGCAGCCGGGACGACGGCCGCATTGGCCGCGCCCTGGTGGGCGGCGTGGCGCAGAAGGTGATGGGCCTGACCGAGCACCCGGTGCTGGTTCTGCATTGTTGACAACCGAAAGCGATTGACCATGAGTGACGCACTGAACTACCTGCTCAAGGCCCGGCCCGACGCGCTGAGCCACTACTTTGCCTTCCTCAAGGACGCGGGCAAACACCTCGACCCCAAGACCCGGAACCTGATCTCGGTCATCACCAAGGTCGATGCACAGACCGAACGCGGCTTCAAGCAGTACCTGGGCCGGGCGCTGCGCGAGGGCTGCACCCCCATGGAGGTGCTGGACGCGCTGCTGATGGCCTTTCCCACGCTGGGGCTGGCCAAGATCGTCTGGGCGGTGGACATCATCCTGGCCATGAACATCCCCGAGTTCGATCCGGAGGTACTCACCCGGACGGCCCGGTGGCACGACGTGATGGACAGCACCGGGATGGAAGATGGCGATGTGATTCGCACGGAATGCGACGGCCGGGGGCTGTTCGTCTACCGGAACCAGGAGTCCTACAACGTGTTCGACAGCCGCTGCCCGCACCAGAGCACCGACATTCCCGAACTGGCCCTCCAGGACGGCACCCTGACCTGTCCCAAGCACCAGTGGGCATTCGACGCACACAGCGGTGCCTGCATCAAGAAGGGCAACAGCCCGCTCAAGCGCTTCGAGTCCAGGGTGGTCGAGGGGCGGATCCACGCGCACTGGTAGCAAGCGCCCACCCGCACAGAAGCGGGTGCACGCAGGCCGGACCTCGAACGGGGTCGGGCAGGCGCTACCATCGGATGATGCAAGTTTATGAAGCGAACGCCACCCGTGCTGCCCTGCCCTTTGACCGACTGATCGCCGCGCTGCGCGAGCGTTTCGCGGGCGGTTGCGAAGTGCCGGCCCGCCACGTCCACGAAATCACCAGCCCTGCGGGCGAAGGCGGTGGCGACCTCGCCAGCCGGCGCATGACCTCGCTGATCATGCCCGCCTGGCTGCCAGGGAAGTACTACGGCGTGAAGATCGTCAACATCGTGCCCGGCAACGCCAAGCGCGGCCTGCCCGGCCTGCACAGCAGCTACCTGCTGTTCGACGCGCGCACCGGCGTGCCTCTGGCGCAGATTGACGGCGACGAAATCACGCAACGCCGCACGGCGGCAGCCTCGGCGCTGGCGGCGTCTTTCCTGGCGCGCACCGATGCCAAGCACCTGCTGGTGGTGGGTGCGGGCCGGGTCGCGCAACTGCTGCCCGCCGCCTACCGCGCGGTGCGACCGATCGAACGCGTGACGGTGTGGGCGCGGCGCCCTGGCGAGGCGCAGGCCATGGCTGCGCAGGTGCGCGAGGCGGGTCTGCCCGCCTTTGCCAGCACCGATCTGGCGGCCGCCTGCAGCGAGGCCGACATCGTGAGTTGCGCGACGCTGTCCAACGAACCGCTGGTGCGCGGCACCTGGCTCGCCCCCGGCTCGCACCTGGACCTGATCGGCGGTTTCACGCCCGCCATGCGCGAGGCCGACGACGCCTGCTTCGAGGGCGCGCGCCTGTTCGTCGACACCGACGAGGCGCTGCAGAAAAGCGGCGACCTGCTGGTGCCGATGCAGCACGGCGTGTTGCGTGCCGACGATGTGCGCGGCACGCTGACCACGCTGGCCAAGGGCGTGGCCACCGGGCGCAAGAACGAGCAGGAACGCACGGTGTTCAAGTCGGTCGGCACGGCGCTGGAAGACCTGGCCGCGGCGGTGCTGGTCTACGAATCGTCGCGGGACTGAGCCGGGCCTGAGCGCCACAGCGGGCGCAGGCCCCGGGCGAAACCTCAGTCGCCACCGTCCGGCGGCGGCAGCCGGACCTTCGACGCCGCCAGCATGCGACCGGCCTGCGCCTGCAGGGCATTCACCACCTCGTCGAGCTGCTGGCGCTGCAGGGCCGAGAGACCGGACACCAGTTGGCGGTTGATCGCCATCACACGCGGCAGGATCTGGGCGTACATGTGCCGGCCTTCGTCGGTCAGGAACACGTGCACCTCGCGCCGGTCCGACGGGCGTGGCTGACGCGTGATCAGCTTCTTCGCCACCAGCGAGGTCAGCGCGCGCGAGGTGCGGGCGCGGTCCAGCATGGCGTGCTCGGCCAGCACGGAAGACAACACACCTTCGTGTTCGTTCAGCACCGACAGCACGCGCCACTCGCGCCGCGTGATGCCGAACTCGCTCTCGCACAGCTGCACCACCAGCCGACCAGCGGTGCTCTGGATGCGGTGGAGCCGGTACAGCAGCAGATCGCCCTGTCGTTGCGGATCGCTGACCCGGTCGGGAAGGTGCATGGTCACAGTCTCAGGGAAAACACCGGGAACGATTGATTTCTGCAATTGATTGTGAATGCCTAGCATCCGGGATTCCAGCGGGGAAACACCCGTTTGATGCACATCAATCAGGAGACCAGCATGCAACGACGCAAGTTCACAGCCATCACACTGGCCACGGCCGCCACGGCCGCACTGGCCCTCCCCGCCTTCGCGCAGACCCCGGCGGCGCCGCTGAAGATCGTCGTCGGCTTCCCGCCCGGCGGTTCGGCCGATTTGCTGGCCCGGCTGATGGCCGAGGGGCTGAAGAACGACTTTTCATCGGTCATCGTGGAAAACAAGCCCGGCGCGGGCGGCCGTATCGCGCTGAGCACGGTCAAGCGCGCACCGGCCGACGGCCAGACCGTGGTGCTGCTGCCCAGCGGGCCGATGGTGCTGTTCCCGCACGTCTACAAGAAGCTGGACTACGACGCCGTGGCGGACTTCACCCCGATCTCGCTGCTGGCGCATTTCCAGTTCAGCGTGGTGGCCGGGCCGTCGGCGGGCGTGAAGAACGTGGCCGAGATGCTGGCCAAGGCCAAGGCGGCGCCGGGCAAGAGCACCTACGGCACACCTGGCCAGGGCACGCTGCCGCACTTCATGGGTGTGATGTTCGGCCAGAAGGCGGGCGCCGAGCTGACGCACGTGCCCTTCCAGGGCGGTGGCCCGGCCAACACGGCGCTGCTGGGTGGCCACATCGACTACAAGTTCGACGTGGTGACCGAGACCGCCGAGCTGCACCGCGCGGGCAAGGTGCGCATCATCGCCGTGACCGGCGCGCAGCGCGACCCGCAGGTGCCCGAGGTGCCCACGCTCAAGGAACAGGGCGTGGACATGGTGGCCACCGCCTGGTTCGCCATGTACGGCCCGGCCGGCCTGAAGCCCGAGGTGCGCGACAGGCTGAGTGCCGCCGTCGCCAGGGCCGTGCGCACGCCCGCGCTGAAGGCCAAGCTGCTGGAGCAGGGTTACGAACCGGTGGGCTCCACGCCCGCCGAGCTGGCCGCTGCCCAGAAAACCGATCTGCAACGCTGGGAAGGCCCGATCAAGGCCACCGGCATCCAACTGGACTGAACATGCCCATGAAAACCTCGAACCTCTCACGCCGCACCACCCTCGCCGCCCTGGCCCTGAGCGCCGCTCTCGGCGCGGGCCTGAACACCGCCCACGCGCAAGACGCCTACCCGGCCAAGCCGGTGAAGTTCATCAACAACTTCCCGCCCGGTGGGCCGTCCGACATCCTGGCGCGCTCGGTGGCGGCCACGCTGCAGGAAACGCTCAAGCAGCCCTTCGTGGTGGAAAACAAGGCCGGTGCGGCCGGCAACATCGGCGCCGACCAGGTGGCCAA
>JAHIQV010000237.1 GCA_018903185.1 Gammaproteobacteria bacterium
CGCCATGTGCTGGCGGTGGCCGGTACCCACGGAAAAACCACCACCACGGCCATGCTGACCTGGATCCTGGAGGCCAACGGCCTGAACCCGGGCTTTCTGGTGGGTGGTGTGCCGATGAACTTTGGTGTATCTGCAAGACTGGGTGGCGGGGCGGCTGTGCGCTCTGCGCAGATCAAGGAGGAGCCCGCGCCGCGGGCGGGGGACACGGAGCAGAGCGCACAGCCGCCCCGCAACCCCCTCTTCGTCATTGAAGCCGACGAATACGACACCGCTTTCTTCGACAAACGCAGCAAGTTCGTGCACTACCGCCCGCGCACGGCCATCCTGAACAACCTTGAATTCGACCACGCGGACATCTTCGACGACCTCAAGGCCATCGAGCGCCAGTTCCACCACCTCGTGCGCACGGTGCCGGGCTCGGGCCGGGTGGTGGTCAATGGTCTGGAAGAAAGCCTGGACCGGGTGCTGCACCAGGGCCTGTGGAGCGAGGTGCGCAGCTTTGGCGCCGCGGTCAGCGACTTCACTGCGGTTGGCGAACCCCATGCCTTTGATGTGCTGGAAAGGGGTCAAACCGTGGCCCGGGTGGAGTGGGCACTCACCGGCGTGCACAACCAGCTCAACGCACTCGCCGCCATCGCGGCGGCACAGCATGTGGGCGTTGCGCCGGACGCAGCGGCCCATGCGCTGGGCCGGTTCGAGAATGTGCGCCGCCGCATGGAGGTGCGTGGCACCGTCGCCCGACCGGGCGGCGCCATCACGGTGTACGACGATTTTGCCCACCACCCGACCGCCATTCGCACCACGCTGGACGGTCTGAGGCGCCGCCTGGATCAAAAGCTCACGTCGGGCGGTCGCATCCTCGCGGTATTCGAACCGCGCAGCAACACCATGAAGCTGGGCACCATGAAGTCACAACTGCCCTGGAGCCTGCATTCGGCCGATCTGGCGTTCTGCCACGCCGGCGGCCTTGACTGGGATGCCGTGGAAGCCCTTCAACCCATGGGCGAACGTGCCCAGGTGGCCCGCTCCATCGATGAACTGGTGGCACAAGTGGTGGCCGCCGCACGCGACGGTGACCACGTGGTCTGCATGAGCAATGGTGGTTTTGGCGGCATCCACGCCCGCCTGCTGTCAGCCCTCGGGACGGCCTGAAACGGCGCGGTGCGTCAGTAGCCGAGCGACTGCGTCACCAGATCCACAGACACCACCGGCTTGGACAGGGCGGCGCTGGTGGCACGGGCGAACGTCATGGCCCATTCGCGGTGAGCCGCTTCGCGAAAGTGCTCTTCACCCGCGGCCTGCGCCACACACAACACCTTGTCGGCCGTCAGCACCTTGCCGGTCAGGCGGATCGGCTCACACCCCAGCGTGGTGAACTGTTCGTCGAGCCAGGATCGGGCCTGGTCGTGCGGCATGGGCTGCACCTCCTCCAGATCAAAGCGGTAGGTGGAGGTTTCACCCCAGGTCACGGTGACTTGGCTGCGCATACGGACAACTCCTCGGTGTGGATCTTGGGTCATGGTCAGACCTGATTGTGCCTTGGCGCGTCGAGGCTGCCCAGCATCCACCCCTCAGGACCGCTCCGGTGTTGGTGGTGACCCATCCCCGTAAGGTGCGGACGCGGTCGAGACGCGCAAAGGCGAGTGCGGCGCCTCGCGCAGAATGCTGGAGGGCGGCATCTGTTCGGTCAGTCCCACACGCGAACGCAGATCGTTCTCTTGATCGTTCTGATCGAACTGCAAAGCTGTCATCGCGCGCCGCGCAGCGGGCTCGGCCCGGCGCGCGCTGTCGGCGTCCGTGGTCAGACCACCCGCGTGGTAGAGCACCGCCAGATGGTGCGCCAACTCGTACGCTTCGATGCCGGTGCGCTCCCTCAGCACGTCAAAGCAGGCCGGGATCGCCAGCAGCTCTCGCATGATGAGCAGGTGCACTTGGTCAAACCAGCGCGCCGGCACGTGCGGCACCCGCCGCAAATAGATCATCTTCTCGCGGTAGCGCTCCGGCAACACATCCAGGCGCGTGCGCACGGCGTAGGTCCACATGACCCGGTGCAACGGCAGCCGGATGAAGGATGACGGAATGTCGCGCGACAACCCGGGGCGCTGCACCCACTCGGCCATGGCCAGATCCACCGGACGGGCCGGGATCAGCAAACCGGTCACCCAGCGCTCAAAGTCGATCACCGCGAGCAGTTTGCCGTCGTGCACGATGTGCACCCCGTTTTTGTAGAGACCGTTGCGCTTCACCACTTCGGCCCCGAGTGCAAACTGGCTGCGCAGAGGCCGCAGCCAGGCTTCAAAACGCTGCAGGCGCTGGCGCACGCTCTGTTCGTCGTCCGCCTCGAAAAACTCGGCCGAGGCAAAACCCTCGGGCAAGGGCGTGGCAAAGGCGAGCGGTCGATCCACCTCGGCACGGTTGAGCGTCAGGCGCTCGCTACTGCCGAACGGGTGGTGGATGACAACCTCGTCCCGACCCAGCACGTCGACCGACGCACCATTGATCATCCAGGCGTCGGCCAGATGGGGGTCGCAACTGCGCCACTGCGGCCAGCCTTCATGCACCTGGGCGGCCCAGGCTTGCAGCCGCAGACCCACCGGTTCGGCAAATCCCAACAGACCCAGACGCAAAACCGGTTGCTCCACGCCAACTCCCAATGACCTCTGGCCTGGCCTCCCGGTCCGCTGTGCGCGCGGACGCAAGAAGGTGCTACAGCTTTCCTCACCGACACGGAGACCAGAATACCAAGGGCCTTGAACGGCGACAACGGTCCGTGGCGTGCAAACTGCACAAGTCTGTCCAGTTCGACACAGGACTTGACCAACGCCGGGATGCGCCAAGGCACCCCAACCCGGCATCAAGACTTCAGCTGGCGTGCGCCCTGCACGGCTTCAGAGAGCACCTCCAGCGCCTCCAGCGAATCGGACCAGCCCAGGCAGGCGTCGGTGATGCTCTGACCGTAGGCCAGCTTGCTGACATCGTCTTTGCCGGGGGTGAATTTCTGTGAGCCGGCTTCAATGTGGCTTTCGATCATCACGCCGAAGACGCTGCGCGAGCCGCCTGCGATTTGCGCTGCGATGTCGCGCGCCACATCGAGCTGCTTTTCGTGCTGTTTGCTGCTGTTGGCGTGGCTGCAGTCCACCATCAGGCGCGGGGCGAGCTTGGCGGCTTCGAGCTCCTTGACCGCCGCGGCCACGTGGCCGGCGTCGTAGTTGGGCGCCTTGCCGCCACGCAGGATCACGTGGCAGTCCTTGTTGCCGTTGGTCTGCACGATCGCGACCTGGCCGTTCTTGTGCACCGAGAGGAAGTGGTGGCCACGCGCCGCCGCCTGGATCGCGTCGGTCGCGATGCGGATGTTGCCGTCGGTGCCGTTCTTGAAGCCGATCGGTGCCGACAGGCCCGAGGCCAGTTCTCGGTGCACCTGGCTCTCGGTGGTGCGCGCGCCGATGGCGCCCCAGCTGATGAGGTCACCGATGTACTGCGGTGAGATCACGTCGAGGAACTCGCTGCCGGCCGGCAGGCCCAGGCGGTTGATCTCGATCAGCAACTGGCGCGCGATACGAAGGCCTTCGTCGATGCGGAAGCTCTGATCCAGGTAGGGGTCGTTGATCAGCCCCTTCCAGCCCACCGTGGTGCGCGGCTTCTCGAAGTACACGCGCATCACGATCTCCAGCGTGTCGGCGTACTTCTCACGCAAGGGCTTGAGGCGGCGCGCGTAGTCCAGCGCTGCGGCCGGGTCATGGATCGAGCAGGGACCAATCACCACCAGCAGGCGGTCGTCCTGCCCGTGCAGCATGTTGTGAATGGACTTGCGCGTCTGGCTGATGAGGGCCTCCACCGGCGTGCCGCCGATGGGGAAAAAGCGGATCAGGTGTTCGGGAGGCGGGAGCACGGTGATGTCCTTGATGCGTTCGTCGTCGGTCTGACTGGTCTTGTCGGCGGGACGCGAATGCCAGGCATCGGCTCTGGCGGGGGTGGCTTTGGCGGTCATCGGGGAGCTCCTCGGTGGGGGTTGCGGAGAAAACGGAAGAAGAAAAACAGGGGCCAAAAAAAAACCGCCGGGCTTGTGGCTCCGGCGGTTTTGTCGAGATTCGGTGATGCGCTTACAGCTTCGCCTCTCGTCCGCCGGGGACTGAGAACCAAAAATAAAAGCCGAAAGCGAAGCGCTGTTGCATAAGTTTGGAATGTAGCACAGGCGGCTTGACACGCGTCTTACACCCCGCCGACAACTTCAGGCCCAGACGACGCCACGCAGCGCCCAACCCATCAACGCACAGGCCACGATGACGCGGATCACACCCTGCTGGAACCGGATCAGCGCCAACGCAGCCACCGCCACCAGAACCAGCGCCACCCAGTCCGGTCGCATCCAGCCGTTCGCAGCGGTGCCCGCCGGATAGGCCACATGGGCCAGGAAGAACAGCGCCAGGCTGGCGATCACTCCCACCACGGCCGCGGTGATCGCGGTCAGCGGCGCGGTGAAATGCAGCCTGCCGTGCGTGCGCTCCACCAGCGGGCCGCCCGCCATAATGAAGACGAACGAAGGCAGAAAGGTGAACCAGGTGACCACCACCGCAGCCAGCGCTGCGCCGAGGAACAGCGCGTCCGGCCCCAGCACCTGCTGGCCCCAGCCGCCCAGAAAGCCCACGAAGGCCACCACCATGATGAGCGGCCCCGGCGTGGTTTCGCCCAGCGCCAGACCGTCGATCATCTGCGGCCCGAGCAACCAGCCCTGCTCCACCACCGCGCCCTGGTACACATAAGGCAACACCGCATAGGCGCCGCCGAAGGTCAGCAACGCCGCCTTGGTGAAAAACCAGCCCATGGCAGGCAACGTGCCGCTCCAGCCTTGCCAGGCCACCAGTGCGCCCATGGGCAGCGTCCACAGTGCCGCCCCCGTCAGCAGCACGCGAACCAGCCGCGCGCGGCTGAAGCGCGCATGGGCGGGGGTGGGCGTGTGGTCGTCGATGACCGCCAGCACGTGGACGCCATCGGTCACCGCGGCGGTGTGCCCGCTGGCGGCGCGCGCAAACTGCGCCGGCACCCAGCGCCCTCCCAGCCAGCCCAGCGCCAGCGCCGCCAGCACCACGGCCGGAAAGGGCACCGAAAACACCGCGATGGCCACAAAACAGCCCACTGCAATGGCCCACAGCAGCGGCGCGCGCCGGGGATGCCGCAGCGTCTTGCCGCCCATGCGGTGCACCGCCTGCAGCACCAGCGCCGCCACCGCCGGCTTGATGCCGTAGAGCAGGCCCGCCACCCAGGCCACCTGGCCGTACACCACATAGACCCAGCTCAGGCCGATCAGGATCAGCAGCGAGGGCAACACGAACAGCACGCCGGCCACCACACCACCCCAGCTGCGGTGCAGCAACCAGCCGATGTAGGTGGCGAGCTGCTGCGCCTCCGGCCCGGGCAGCAGCATGCAGTAGTTGAGCGCGTGCAGGAACCGCTGCTCGCTGATCCAGCGCTTTTCCTCCACCAGCTCGCGGTGCATGACGGCGATCTGCCCCGCCGGCCCGCCAAAACTGATGAAACCCAGCTTGAACCAGAAACGCAAGGCCTCCCGGAAATTCACGGTGCGCGCGGTGTTCATGCCGGTCTCCAGTTGTGGGTTTCTGCGTTGCCGCCCAGTTGATCGCAGCACCAGGCGTAGAGCG
Organism: Gammaproteobacteria bacterium; assembly: GCA_018903185.1. GTDB lineage: Bacteria > Pseudomonadota > Gammaproteobacteria > Burkholderiales > Burkholderiaceae_C > Hydrogenophaga. The sequence goes on from JAHIQV010000237.1 coordinate 5,658, forward strand.
CGTCGTACACCGGCATCATGGCCTCCAGCATGGCTTGATCGTTGTCGGCGTGGCGGCGCGACATGCCCAGCGATACCGCCAGCAAGCCCGCTGCGGGAGCGGACAGGTCCAGGCGGTCGATGTCGGCCCCGCGCACGATGTGGGCCAACGATTGAAGCGCGGGCAGCTCCAGGCCAAACGCGCCCAGCAAACTGTCGAAGCTGCAACGTTCGCCCTCGTGCGAAATGGGCGCACCGGGCAGGTCGAAGGCGATGGCGTTCAGGCGCCCGGCCTGCTCCAGCACCTCGCCCGTGGGTGCAAAGAAAAACTCGGCCTCGCGGTCGATGAAACGGCGGATCAGCCAGGGACAGGCGATGCGGTCGATCTTGGGGCGCTCGCGCGTGATCCAGCGCGAACGGCCCACGCCGGTAGCGCCCAGATCCGGACGCTGGCGCAGCCGCGGTGCTGGCGTGGCCTGCCAGCTGGTCAGCAGGCCCGGGTCATCCACCCCGGGCTCACCGCCTTCGATGCCCCCCAGCAGGTAGCGCGCGTCCCAGCCCGCAGCGCGCAACCGCGCCGCGGCGTTCTGACTGACTTCGTGGCCGTACACGCAATACAGCACCACGGCCTGTGGCGTTCTGTGCCGCATCCAGCCGACCAGCGCATCCGGTGCCACATGCTGGGACAGCGGCAGCCGGTACAGGCTCTGTGCGAAGCGTTCTGGGCGCCGCACGTCGAGAATCAAGGGGGTGTCGGGTTGCCCGAGCAGCGCCGCCAACGCGGCAGGGCTGACAGCGTGTGAGGGATTTGTGTCGACGGTTTCCATGGTTGGCACTCCACATCAGGTGGTGGCCAGCACTTGGACGAAAACCGTCTATTCCGCAAGGAACTCGGGAGGCTGTGTTCCCGATGACCGGATGTTATC
>JAHIQV010000238.1 GCA_018903185.1 Gammaproteobacteria bacterium
ACGAGAACCTGCGCGCCGGCCTGCTCAACGCCTTCACGCAGATGGCCGACCACATGGTCAACACCGGCGACCGCGCCGGTTGCGGCCACGGTCAGATGCAAGGCCAGTCGTGCGAGACCGCATGAAAAAGCAGCTCGTCGCCCTGGCGCTGGCCCTCGCGCTGCCCCTGTGCGCAGTCGCCGGCCCCATCGAACCCGGCCGGCCCCTGCCGGCGTTGCGCCTCAAGAACCAGCACGACCAGGACTGGCAGGTCCCGGCGGGCACGCGGCTGGTGGTGTTCGCCGCCGGTCGCAAGGCCTCGAACCTCGCGCTGACGGTGCTGGGCGCGCAGCACAAAGGCTTTCTGGAAAGCCGTCATGCGGTCTACCTGGCCGACATGAGCAAGATGCCCGGCCTCATCACCCGCACCTTTGCCTTGCCCGCGCTGCGTGAACAGCCTTTCGAGGTGGGTGTGTCGCTCGATGAAACCCTGTTGGCCGGCTGGCCGCGCCAGGACGACGCGGTGACCCTCATCGGCCTGGAGGCTGGCCGCGTGACCCACTTCCAGTACGCCAGCAGCGAGGCGCAGCTGCGCACCGCGCTCGGCCTGGCGTCCTGATCCCGTCACCACCACAACCAATACGCGAGGAGACACCCATGGACGCTATCGACGCCTTCCAGGACCACTACCCCGACAACGTGTCGCACTGCTACGGCTGCGGCAGCAAAAATCAACACGGTCACCAGATCAAGACCGTGTGGGACGGCGACGAAACCGTCACCCGTTTCACACCCGAGCCCTTCCACACCTCGGTGCCTGGCTACGCCTACGGCGGGCTGATCGCCTCGCTGATCGACTGCCACAGCACCGGCACCGCCGCGGCCGCCATGTACCGGCAGGCGGGGCGCGACATGGACTCGCTGCCCGCGTTCCGTTTCGTCACCGGATCGCTGCACGTGGACTTTCTGAAGCCCACGCCCCTGGCCGGCGAGCTGGTGATCCGCGGTCGCATCAAGGAAATCAAAGGCCGCAAGGTGGTGGTCGAGACCACGGTGTACGCGGGCGATGTGGCCACCGCGCGTGGCGAAGTCGTTGCCGTTCAGATGCCGGAAAGCTTTGGTGCCTGACAGGCAACACCCTCGCGGTGCATGGCGCGACTGAAATGAAAACGGCGCCCCTCGGGGCGCCGTTTTTATGGGACGAATCCGATCAGAAAGCCAGGCTGTTCACACCCGGCTTGAGCAGGTGGGCTGCCACGTCGGCTGGCTTGGCCGGAGTCACGCCGGGGATCAGGTCGGTGGGCTTGAGGCCGGTGTTGGGCAGGTACAGTGCACACACTTCCACCTTGGCACCGGCCTTGATCACGCCTTGCAGCATCTGCTGCGTGGTCACGTCGCGCGGCTTGAGCTTCGGGCCTTCCTTGCCCACGACGGCCATGTCGCCTGCAGCGTCGCACAGCAGCACGCGCACGCTGGCCTTCTGCTCCAGCGCCTGGCCGGCGAGCACCAGGCCCGCGCCCTGTGCCATGGCGCTGCCGCTGTGGATGTTGACGAACAGCTCTTCGGCGTGGACCGTGCCGGTGGCCAGCAGGGCGGCGGTGCCCAGGGCGATCAGGTGCTTCATGCAGGAACTCCTTGAAAATTCGGTTGGTATTCCACCGCGATTGCGGTGGTTGCCGCCATTCTTCCTATACTCATTGAGGTATCCATGAGAAAACGCAAGCTCCTGTGAATGCTGCGGATTCAAGAGCAACAAAATGAACGAACACCAAGCCGATCCCGATCAACTGCCGCTCGTGCGCGACGAACTCGATGTGCTGGGCGACCTGGTGCCGCTGGCCGGGCAGCGCATCATCGAACTGGGTTGTGGCAACGCGCGGCTGGCGCGCAGCCTGGTGCTGCGCCATGCGGGCAGCCAGGTGGTGGGGCTGGAGGTGGACGCCGTGCAGCACACCAAGAACGTTTCGAGTCCGCAGGATCGGCTGCTGTTCGTGGCCGGCAGCGCCGAAGCCGTGCCGTTCCCCGATGCGGGCTTTGACGGCGCGATGATGCTCAAGAGCCTGCACCACGTGCCGCTCGACGGCATGGACGCGGCGCTCGCCGAGGTGGCGCGCGTGGTCAAACCCGGTGGCTGGTTCTACGTGAGCGAGCCGATATACGGCGGCGCGCTCAACGAGATCGTGCGCCTCTACAACGACGAGAACACCGTGCGTCGGGCCGCGCAGGCCGCACTGGACCGTGCGCTGACCATCGGTACCCAATGGGATGCAGCGGGCGAGCGGCGTTTTGCGCAGCCTGCGCACTTCAAGGACTGGGCTGAGTTCGAGCAGCGCATGCTCTACCCCAGCTTCGCCGACCACCACATCACGCCTGCGCTGGTTGCCCGAGTGCGCGACGCCTTCATGCCGCACATGGGTGCGGACGGTGCGCATTTCGTGCGGCCGATGCACGTGCGACTGCTGCGCCGCACGGGTTGAAGGGCCCGCCCTGTTCGGGCAGGTCCTTCAGCCGATCACAGCGACCTGGTCGAGTAGTACCAGTCGGTCGTCTTGTAGCCTTCGGCCAGACGCGCCTTGATGGCGTCGGGGCTCTTGGGCGGTGGCACGATCACGTCGCAGCCGGGTGTCCAGCCTTCGGGCGTGGCGACCTTGTTGGCGTCGCTGGTCTGCATGGCCTGCAGCAGGCGCACGAACTCGTCGATGCTGCGTCCGTTGCTCATCGGGTAATAGACCATGGCGCGCAGGATGCCGTCGGGATCGATGAAGAAGGTGGCGCGCACGGCCTGCGTGTCGGCGGCACCGGGATGCACCATGCCGTAGGCCTTGGCGACATCCATCTTGATGTCTTCGATGATCGGGAAGCTGATCTCGACACCGAATTTTTCCTGGATGTTCTGCGTCCAGGCCAGGTGCGAATACAGGCTGTCGATGGACAGGCCGAGCAGCTCGCAGTTCATGCCGCGGAAGGTCTCGGCGTGTTTCTGGAAGCCGATGAACTCGGTGGTGCAGACGGGCGTGAAATCGGCCGGGTGCGAGAACAGGATCAGCCACTTGCCTTTGTAGTCGGCGAGCGTGCGGTCACCGTGGGTGGTCTTGGCGTTGAAGGCCGGGGCGGCTTCGTTGAGGCGGGGGAAGGTGGCAAGGTTTTCCATGAGGTACTCCATTCAGGTCGGGTTTCGGAAGAACCGGGAAAGCAGGATTGCTTGTCCGATGAATGAAGTCTATGGATGCGCACGCGGCAATAGATTGCGTTTTGTCAAGCCGGTCATTGGCAGTTCCAACCGCGCCGATAGCCGGCCTTTTCCCCGTACCAAGCAAGGGCTTCGGCGGGTAGTCGCTCAGACGGGCGCGTTGGCCGCCTCGGTGTGGATTACACCGCCGCCCAGGCAGACCTCGCCGTCGTAGAGCACGGCACTCTGGCCCGGCGTCACCGCCCATTGCGGTTCGGCAAAACGCAGGGTGATGCCGGTGGCATCGGTCGCCAGCGTGCAGGGCGCATCGGCCTGGCGGTAGCGCGTCTTGGCCGCGATGTCTGTGACCTGCGGTGCCTCGCCCGCGACCCAGCTCAGGTCTTCGGCGCGCAGGCTGGGCGAGAGCAGCCAGGGGTGGTCATGGCCCTGCACCACCCAGAGGATGTTGTTGGCCATGTCCTTGCGCGCGACGAACCAGGGCTCGTGTTCGTTGCCGCCTTTCTGTGCGCCCTTTTCACGGATACCGCCGATGCCCAGGCCCTGGCGCTGGCCCAGCGTGTAGAAACTCAGGCCCACGTGTTTCCCGATGGTGCGGCCGTTCGGGTCCTTGATTGGTCCCGGCTCCTTGGCGATGTAGCGGTTGAGGAAATCGCGGA
>JAHIQV010000239.1 GCA_018903185.1 Gammaproteobacteria bacterium
GTGCTGTCGCGCCTGCGGCTCACGCATTCGCGCCCGCCGTACAACATCCACTCGGTGACGGTGGGCGAAACCGAGATCCCGGTGGTTGAAGAGACCGTGCTCACCCTGCCCTTCGGCACCCTGCTGCGCTTTCGCAAGGACGATCCCAGCCTGCCGGAACAACCCAAAGTCCTGCTCGCCGCGCCGCTCTCGGGCCACTTCGCCACGCTGCTGCGCGAAACCGCGCGCACCCTGCTGCAGGACCACGTCGTCTACATCACCGACTGGCACAACGCGCGCGACGTGTCGCTGCTGCACGGCGGTTTCAGCCTGGACGACTACATCACCTACCTGATGCGCTTCACCGAAGCCGTCGGTGAAGGCAGCCACATGATCGCCGTCTGCCAGCCCTGCGTGGCCGCGCTGGCCGCCACGGCCGTCATGGCCGAAGACGACAACCCGGCCCAGCCGCGCAGCCTCACGCTGATGGCCGGCCCGGTGGACTGCCGCGTCAACCCCACCGAAGTCAACAAACTCGCCACCAGCCAACCGATCGCCTGGTTCGAGAAGAACCTGATCAGCCACGTGCCGCTGCCGCACGCCGGTTTCATGCGCCGCGTGTACCCCGGTTTCGTGCAGCTCTCGGCCTTCATCAGCATGAACCCGGAGCGCCACAAGCAGTCGTTCCGCAACATCTACGAACACCTGGAACACGGCCGGGTCGAAGAAGCCGCGACGATCCAGGACTTCTACGAGGAATACCTGGCGGTGAACGACCTGCCGGCCGAGTTCTACCTGGAAACAGTGGAAAAGGTGTTCCAGACCTACGACCTGCCGCGCGGCGTGCTGACCTACCAGGGTCGCACCGTGAACCCGGCCGCGATCCGCCGCACCGCGCTGATGACGGTCGAAGGCGAACGCGACGACATCTGCGCCGTGGGCCAGACCGTGGCCGCGCAGGACCTGTGCCCGAACGTGCGCCCCTACCTGAAGACCCACCACATCCAGACCGGCGTGGGCCACTATGGGGTGTTCAGCGGGCGCCGATGGAACCAGCAGATTTACCCGCGGGTGCGCGACCACATCCACGCCAGCCAGGGATAAAACCCCTCAGTGCCTGAACGCAAAACGCCCCGGCATGCGGGGCGTTTTGCTTGGAGAGGAACTGGTGTTCAAGGCATGTTCGGCTCGGTCTTGCCGGATTCGGCTTCTTCTTCCGGCCAGTCACGGATGTAGGCCTTGAGCATCTTGTTTTCGAAGTTCTGGCTGTCGACCACAGCCTTGGCCACGTCGTAGAAGCTGATCACGCCCATCAACATCTTGGCGTCCATGACCGGCATGTAACGGGTGTGCTTTTCCAGCATCAGGGGGCGCACCTCATCAAGTTCGGTCTCGGGGGTGCAGCTCATGGGATGGTCGTCCATCACGGCGCGCACCGCGCGGGTCCCGAGCACACCGTTGTTCTTCGCCAAGGTGTGGATCACTTCCCGGAAGGTCAACATGCCCACCAGCTCGCCGTGTTCCATGACGGCCAGCGAACCGATGTCGAACTGGGCCATGGTGGCCGCCGACTGGATCAGCGTGTCGTCGGGATGGCAGGTGTAGAGGGTTCCGCCCTTGACGCGCAGGATGTCACTGACTTTCATCGCCGTTCTCCTCGGAGTGTTTTGTGTCGCCAGCCGGTCTGGCATGCATGGGAATATAGCCCACAATAAACCCGAAAACCACCGCATTCAACCCGATGCGGACGCATTCGAACCCCACAGGAGACAGACCCCATGCCCGGTTATTCCGACCCCGGCTTTGACACGCTGGCGCTGCACGCTGGCGCCACGCCCGACGCCACCGGCGCGCGCGCCGTGCCGATCCACCTCACCACCTCCTTCGTCTTCGAGTCCAGCGACCACGCGGCCGCCCTCTTCAACCTGGAGCGGGCCGGCCACGTCTACAGCCGCATCAGCAACCCGACCAACGCGGTGTTCGAGCAGCGCATGGCCGCGCTGGAAGGCGGCATCGGCGCCATCTCGGTGGCCAGTGGCCAGGCCGCCTTGCACCTGAGCATCGCCACGCTGATGGGCGCAGGCTCCCACATCGTCGCCAGCACCGCGCTCTACGGTGGCAGCCAGAACCTGCTGCACTACACGCTGCGCCGCTTCGGCATCGAAACCACTTTCGTGAAGCCCGGCGACATCGACGGCTGGCGTGCCGCCGTGCGGCCGAACACCCGGCTGTTCTTTGGCGAGACCGTGGGCAACCCCGGCCTGGACGTGCTGGACATCCCGACCGTGGCGCAGATCGCGCACGAGGCCAAGGTGCCACTGCTGGTGGACAGCACGCTGACCACGCCGTATCTCATCAAACCTTTCGAACACGGCGCCGACCTCGTCTACCACTCGGCCACCAAGTTCCTCAGCGGCCATGGCACGGTGATCGGTGGTGTGGTGGTGGACGGCGGCAGTTTCGACTGGGACGCCAGCGGGCGGTTTCCTGAGCTGACCGAGCCTTACGACGGCTTCCACGGCATGACCTTCAGCGAGGAAAGCACCGTGGGCGCTTTCCTGCTGCGCGCGCGCCGCGAGGGTCTGCGCGACTTCGGCGCCTGCCTCAGCCCGCACAGCGCCTGGCTGATCCTGCAGGGGCTGGAGACGCTGTCGCTGCGCATGGAGCGCCACATGAGCAACACCGAGAAGGTGGTTCAGTTCCTCGCCAGCCACCCGCTGGTGGGCCGCGTGGGCCACCCGCTGCTGGAAACGCACCCCAGTCATGCGCTCGCGCAGAAGCTGCTGAAGCACGGCGCGAAAGGCGCGGGCGCGGTGTTCAGCTTCGACATCAAAGGCTCGCGCGAACAGGGCAAGGCTTTCATCGAAGCGCTCAAGATCTTCAGCCACCTGGCCAACGTGGGCGACTGCCGTTCGCTGGTGATCCACCCGGCCAGCACCACGCACTTCCGCATGAGCGACGAAGCGCTGGCCGGTGCCGGTATCGGCCCCGGAACGATCCGCCTGTCCATCGGGCTGGAGGATCCGGACGACCTGATCGACGATCTGAAACGCGCGCTCAAGGCCGCAGAGAAAGCGGGAGCCTGACCATGTACCTGCAAGTCAACGGCGCCCAGACCTACTGCTACACCGGCGGCAAAGCCTTCGATGCCGCCAAACCCACCGTGATCTTCATCCACGGCGTGCTCAACGACCACAGCGTCTGGATCCTGCAGACCCGCTACCTCGCCAACCACGGCTGGAACGTGCTGGCGGTGGACCTGCCCGGCCACTGCAAAAGTGGTGGTGAAGCGCCGTCTTCGGTCGAAGAAGCCGCGGACTTCATCGCCGCCCTGCTCGACGCGGCGGGTGTGCCGTCCGCCGCGCTGGTCGGCCACAGCTGGGGCTCGCTGATCGCGCTCGAAGCGGCCGCGCGCCTGAATGGCCGCGTGAGCCATCTCGTGCTGATCGGCATGGCCTACCCGATGAAAGTCTCGCCCGCACTGATCGATGCCGCGCTCAATCAGCCCGAAAAGGGCATGCAGATGATCAACGTGTTCATGCGCAGCACCTTGGCTGCACCACCCTCGGCGCTCGGGCCGGGCACCTGGGTGTTCGGATCCAGCCTGGCGCTGAACCGGCGTGTGCTGCGCAGCAACCCCAAGGTGAATGTGTTCCACCGCGGCTTCGTGGCCTGCGACACGTATGCAAATGGCGAGCAGGCCATCACGGCCATCACCTGCCCCGTGCTGTTCCTGCTCGGCGCCCAGGACCAGATGACACAACCCAAGGCCGCGCAGGGCCTGATCAAGGCGGCTCAGGCGGCGGGCAAGACCGCGCGGGTGGAGAAGCTCCCGGTCGGCCACCACCAGATGACGGAAACACCCGACGCCACGCTGTTCGCCATCCGCGACTTCCTTCAGGGCCGTTAAGGCTCACTTGGCGAAGGCGCTCGGCCAGGCGCTGCGGGTCGCCGCCGCGGCCTGGCGAACCCATCGCCGCAGTGCGCGCCAGACGGTGAGGCTCCAGCCACGGCGCGGCGCCGGTTCCACCAGCGGCGTCAGCAGGTACTCGCTGTAGCAGGTCGGCGCGTCCTCTGAGGGGCGGGGCCCTGCGTCGGCGCCGATCAGTATCCAGTCCTGCAGCAGGTCGACGCTGGCGCCGGGGCCGAGAAACAGGTCCTGCGCGGCGTTCGGCTGGGTCAGCCAGAAACGGCCGCTGACCACCCTCAGGCGCATGCCGGCGCTGGCGTTGATCATGCGGGTCTGGCTCGGCAACAGGCGGGTGGGTTGGGCGGTGGGGTGCATGGCGAGCCTCCTGTGGATGAGGCTCCACTGTCCGTGTTTGA
>JAHIQV010000240.1 GCA_018903185.1 Gammaproteobacteria bacterium
CCGACGTGATCGTGATCGGCGCGCCGCTCTACAACTTCTCGGTGCCGAGCCAGCTCAAGGCCTGGATCGACCGCCTGGCCCAGGCCGGCCGCACCTTCAAGTACACCGAGACGGGACCGGTGGGTCTGGCCGGCGGCAAGACGGTGATCGTGGCCATCACGCGCGGCGGCGTGTATTCGACCAGCGAAGCCGGTCGCGCCATGGAGCACCAGGAAAGCTACCTGCAGACCGTGTTCGGCTTCTTCGGCATCACCGACGTGCGCTTCGTGCGTGCCGAAGGCGTGGCCATGGGCCCGGACGCCAAGGCCCAGGCGCTGGCCACGGCCGAAAGCGAGATCCAGAGCCACACCGCGGTGGCGGCCAACCAGGCCGTGGTGGCCGAAGCAGCCTGAGTCAACACGGTTCCGGAGCGCCGTGCCTGAACCCGGAACACGGCGGAACCGGCGTGTCGGGCCGCAGCGAGCCAGCGATGGGGGTGGGCTCAGTCGTACCTGTGCGTGAAGATCAGGTCGATGGCGTTCTCGGTGCCGGCGCGGGCGCGCAAGGTCAGGCGTTTCGAGAGGTCGTACAGGATGGACACGGTGCTCATCGCACCGGTCACGCTCTGTTCGTAGCTCAGATAGAGGTCGCTGGAGAGGCGCTTGCCCAGGGTGAGGGCGGCGTCGGTGGTGGTGGTGCCGTCGGCGTTGGTGCGGGTGCCGGTGCTGGAGAAGCCGATCTCGTCCAGTCCCAGGGTCTTGGCCAGCGCGCTGTCGAGGGGTTCGCCGCCACGGGTGAGCAGCTGGCGCGCAGCCTGCTGCAGCACGAAGGCCTGCGCGCCGGCCGATGAAGCCGGGCGGCCGAGCACCAGCCAGGCCAGCTTGTCGCCATCGGGCAGGTCGGGCGCAGCGAACAGGCCCACGCGCGGCCCCTGCGCGTTGCCGGTGATCAGCACGCCCACGCGCTGTTCCGTGTTTTCCGGCAGCTTGCGCATGGCGCGGATGTCCAGTGCCGGGTCGTCGTAGGGGCCGTTGAAGCGCATCACGCCGGATTCGATGTTCAGTTGCTGGCCGTAGGCGCGGTAGGTACCGCTGGCGGTGCGCACCTCGCCGAACACGCGCGGTGTGGGCAGGGTGGGCGTGGCCAGCACGGTGAGCTGGCCTTCAAGCCGGGTCTGGATGCCCTGGCCGCGCACCTCGAACTGCGGGCCCAGGTCGAGGCTGATGGAGACGTCGGGCAACACGCGCTGCGCGTCGCTGGCCTCGGTGGGCAGGGTGCGTGTGGTGCGCACGACCACGTCGGCGTCCAGGCTGGGGGCCCTTTCATCGGGCAGGATGAACAGCGCCGAATCGGCCTTGAGCTGCCCGCGCAACTGCAGCTCCCGGCCGGCGAGTTTCGCGCTGACGTTGCCCGAGAGCGTGAGGCGGCGGTCGGCCCGGTTGGACACGCGCAAGCGCTGCGCCGTGGCCTGCAGCTCGATGAACGGCTGACGCAGCAGGCTGCCGGGCACGGCGCGCCATTCGGCCTGGCCACTGGCTTCGAGCGTGCCGCCGACGGCGGCGCCGCCCGGACCTTGCAGGCTGAAGCGGTCCACGCTGATGCGGTCGCCCACGAGGGTGGCGCGCAGCTGCCCGTTGCTGAAGGCGAAGCCGTCCACCAGCGAGCGCAGCGCCAGTTGATCGCCCTGCAGGTTGCCGCGCCACGCGGGCGCGCCGCGCGTGCCGCCCAGGGTGGCGTCGGCCGTGAGCGTGCCGCTCATGCGCCAGCCCGGCGGCGCCAGCAAGGACCACACGCCCACCTGCGGCAGCCGCACCTGCGCCGTGCCGCTGATCGGCGTGCTGGAGGGCCACCAGCGGTCGAGCAGGCTGGCGTTGGTGTTGGCGCCGCCCGGGTTGAGCCGGGACGACGCGTCGGCGCGGGCCTGGCCCAGGCGTTCGGTGTCCCAGCGCACGAGCGCCTGCACCTCGCGGTCTTGTACCCGCAGGCTGATGCGTGCGTCTTTCACGCCGGCCGTCACCGGGCTGCCGGGCGCGGTGGCGCCTGACGTGGCGGACGCCACGCTGCCGTTGTCCTGCCAGCGCAGGTCGCCACCGCGGCGCTGGAGCGTGGCCGACAGCGTCAACGGCGAGGCCGTGTCGGCGGGCACGCGCAGGTCCCAGTCGCCGTCGAACACCAGGTCGCCGCTCAGGTTGTTCGCCGCGATCGGCCCGCGGCCGGGCGGCTGGCCCAGCGCCGTCAGCGCATCGATCCAGGCCAGGGACAGGCCTTGCAGGCGACCCTGGGTCTCCAGCGCCTGCGCCCGCCAGACCAGGCGCTGCCAGCTGAGGGTGATCGGGGTGTCCAGGGCCGGTGCCGTGCCGGGCTGGGGCCGCAGCTGCAGCTCGCCCGTGCCGGCGTCCACGGCCAGACCGGTCGCCGGTGTGTTTTGCCAGCGCAGCTGGAGCGGCTGGGCGTTTTGCAGCGTCCAGCTGGTGGGGGCGGTGGTGTCGCCCGGCTGGTTTTCCGCCAGGCTCATCGACAGGCGGCTCAGGTCCAGCCGGCCAGCGCCGGGTGTCAGGGTGCTGTTGCCGGCGGCGGCCAGCGTGGCCTGCCAGGGTGCGGCACTGGCGCTGCCCTGGGCGCTGAGTTGCAGGGCGTTCATCGGACCTTCGGCCCGGAGCGACACACCGCTGAACACGGTGGCCGCGGCTTGGCCGGTCTGCAGGCTCAGGCGTGGCACGGTCACCGAGGCTTGCAGCCGGGGCGCTGCAACGCCACCTTCCGGTCGGGTCTCACCCGGCGGCACCGGCCAGCCCAGCGCACCCAGACCCCCCACCCAGCCCAGACGGGCACTGCCGCTGCCCTCGGCACGCAGCGCGTCCCGGCCGTCCAGCGACGCGCGCACGGACTCGCCCACAAAAGGCAGGTTCTGCAGGCTGCGCACCCAGGCCAGCACGCGGGCTGCGCTGTCCAGCTGCAGGCGGGTTTCGCCCTGGCCCTGCGCGTAGGCGGCCTGGCCCTTCGCTTCGAGCCGGGCACCGGGCACCTGCAGGCTCAGCAGGCCGTTGTAGGCCCAGCGCGTGGTATCGAGTTGGCCGCTGGCATCCAGCTGGGCGTCGGCCATGCGCACGCGCGCCTCAATGAGTTCGAGCACCCCGTGCACGGGCGAGGCGGCGTCCGGTCGCCATTGCCCTTTGACGCGCACCTCGCTCAGGCGCAGGCCGCCGAGCTGGGCGCCGGCCGGCTGGCGGGCCGAAGGCAGGACGCGGGCACTCAGATCCAGCGCGTTGGATGCCTTGGCGTCGGGGGCGGCCTGGGCGCTGAACTGGCCGTCCAGCGCACCCGGGGCCAGCGGGCTCCAGAGCAGGGCGGGGCGGATGCCCAGGGCCGACAGTTCGCCCTGCCACTGGCTCACGGTGGTGGTGGCGCCCGCCGTGTCGAGGTTGAACGCGCCCTGGCCTTTCAGTTCACCACCGCCCAGGCGCGCTTCCAGGCCAGAGACGGTCCAGCGCTTGCCGAGCTGCTGGATGTGTGCCTTCAGGCTTTGCAGCGGCAGGCCTTTCTGATCGGCGGGGCCGATGAGCGTGTTGTCGAGGGCGAGCTGCGCGCGCCAGCCGTCGCCCTCGGGCCGGGCCTGCAGCCGGCCGCTCAGGGCCGTGGCGGGCGCGGTGGGCCAGAGCGCGGCGAGGTTCAGGGCCTGGGTGTTCAGGTCGGCGCTCACCAGCGGCTGGGCGGCCCAGGGCATGACGCGGGCGGTGAGCGCGAGCGTGGTTTCAGGGCCGGTGGTGCCGGGCGCGCCCTGGGCACTGGCGCTAATGTCCAGCGCGGCTTGTGCGCCGGCGAGCGTGCCGCGTGCCCGGGCTTCGGCGGCCAGGCTCAGGCCGGCACCGTCGGGCACGGTGGTGCGGATGTTGCCCTGCAGGTCCAGCGCCAGCGGCATCGGGGCTTCGCCGCCGAGGCTGAGCTGCGCGCGGTAGTGGCCGTCGGCGAGCTGCAGCGTGTCCAGGCGCAGGCGGTGGGCGGTGCTCAGGCCCGGGGTGTCGGGCAGCGCGGGCGCGTCCCCCGCATCGCTCAGGGCGCCGTAACGGTAGTGCCCGCGGATGCCGTCGAGCTTGAGCGTTGTCTTGCCCATGAGTTCAAAGTGGTCCACGCTGAACGCCAGGCTCAGCGGCAAGGGCAGCGTGAGCGCCTGCAGCGGTTCGGTCGGCGTGGGTGCTCGTTGATCGTCCACACGCAGCGTGCGGATGGTCAGCGCCTTCGGGTGCGCACCGCGGCCGAGCAGGGCGCCAGTCCACAGCGCTTCGTTCCAGTCCAGCTGCACGCCCTCGGCCTGCACGCTGAGCGCGCCCCGTGTCCAGCGCAGCGCGGCGATGCGCCCGCCGCCGCGCAGGCTGCCTTCGACGCCCTCGGTGTGCAGCTGGCCCAGGGTGTCGGTGCGCCCCTGCATCCAGCGGTCGGCCCAGCCCAGCGCCTGCGCCAGCGAGCCCGGCGTGGCGGCCCAGAGCCATAACGCCACACCGCCAGCAAGCAGCAGGGCGATCAGCGCGCCGGGCAGCCACAGGGCCAGCCAACCCAGGCGCAGCCCCGGCGGACGCGGCCCGCGCGCCGGGGTGTCGGGCGGTGGGGGCGGGTTGTGCGCTTCGTTCATGGGTGTCAGAAGCTGAAGCCGACGTTGAGGTGAACGCGCAAGCGTTTCGCGTCCACGCCGTAGGCCAGGTCCAGCTGCAGCGGCCCCACCGGGCTGTTGTAGCGCAGGCCCGCGCCCACGCCCACCCGGGTGTCCACTTGCGAGGTCTGGTTGGTCACCGTGCCCGCGTCCACGAACAGCACGCTTTCCCACGCCGTGCGCAGGCCGTTGCGCCAGATCGGGCGCTGCCACTCCAGGCTGGCCACGCCCAGGTAGCGTCCGGCCGTGACGCTGCCGTCGGGTTGCACCACGCCGATGTCGCGCAGGCCGTAGCCACGCACCGTGGTGTCGCCGCCGGTGAGGAAGAGCAGGGTGTCGGGGATGGGCGCGTCGCGGTTCGCCTGCACCGCGCCGCCCTGCAGGCGCAAGGCCAGCCGTCCGAGGCGGCTGCTGGACGCAGCGTTGCCCGGCGTGTTGCCGGTCGTGAGCCATTCGTCGAGGACCTCGGTCACGGGATCCAGCGGCCAGTAGCCGAGCCAGCGCGCCTGGGTGCTGACGAAGGGCCGGCGCACGCTGCCCAGCGTCATGCCGACACCGAGCGTGAGGCCCAGACCGTAGCCCCGGTTGGGGTAGGGCAGGGTGTCGAAGCGGCGCCAGGTCCAGCCGTAGTTGGCCGAGATGGCGGCCTCATTGCCATCGGATGAGGCCTGCGCCGACGCGGTGTTGACGGTGCGCGCGCGGTCGAACTGCAGGAAATAGCGGCGGTCGAGCAGGGCGCTGGCCTGCGCCTTGCCCGCGCTGAGCCGCAGGCTGGAGAGGGTGGTTTCATCGTCGATCTGGCGCGCCAGGCGCCCACCGGCGAGCCAGTGCCAGCCGTCGTCTTCGATCGGCGCGCTCCAGTCGGACGAGAGCTGCTGGTCGTTGCGTTCGAGCTGCAGCTTGCTCAGCGCCTGCCAGCCAATGCCGGGCACGCGCAGGTGCTTGTGTTCCGCCGAGAGGCGAGGGCCGTTGTTGGTGCTGCCGCCCACGCCGAGCACGATGCTCTGCAGCTGGGCTTCTTTCACCTGCACCACCACCGGCGCCGCACTGTCCCGATCAGCGCCCTCGGGCTCCAGTTCGACGTAGGCGAAGACCGACGTGTAGAAGCCGCTGTCGGTGATTTTCTGCTGGGCGTCCTGCAGCCGGGAGAGGCTGTAGTCGGCACCGGGCCGCAGGCCGGCCAGACCCACCAGCCGCTCCACGGTGGCCGTGCCGTAGCGCTCGGCGCCTTCCACCCGCACAGCACCCACCTGCACCGACGGCCCGGAGTCGAGCTCGATGTGCCAGTGGGCGGCGTTCGCCGTGGTGTCGATGTCGCTCAGGCTGTTGACGATGCGGCCGCGCGGGTAGCGCTCGCTGGTGAGCTGGCGCAGGGTGTCGGCCTTCACCTGGCCCCAGCCGGATTGCGTGAAACTGCGGCCCACCGCCTGCTGGCCGCTGCGCTGGATGGTTTCGCGCTGGGCCGCCGCCGCTTCGGCGGTCGCGATGTCGCCCCGGAAATAGACGCTGGACGACGCGACCGACGTCATCGGGCCCGGTTCGACGCGGATGCGCACCGTGCCCAGCGCGGGCGCTTGCGCGTCGCCAGGCGTGGCGGGCTCGCGGCGGACGCTGATCACCGGCGAAAAGTGGCCCTGCGTGCCCAGCAGGTTGCGCAGGTTCTCAGGGGCGGCAATCAGCAGGCGGTCGAGTTCGTTGCCGTCCAGGTCCTGCAGGCTGCGAAAACGCTGGAGGTCGACGTGGCGCAACAGGAAGGGTTGAAGGTTTGCCGGGGCTTCCAGCTCGATGCCGAAGCGCGCCGGGCCTGTTGCGGCGCCGTCGGCATCATCCTGCGGAGTGACGGCTGTGCCAGCGGTGTCAGGTCCGGGCGTGGCCAGCGTCTGCGCCGCGGCCCCGAGCGGCAGCAGCAAAAGCAGACAAAAAAGCCGTGTGGAAGCCACACGGCGCAGAAGGGGGAGGTTCATGCGGGGCTATTTCGAGAGCATCCTCATCGTGTCCTCCAGCCCCTTGAGGGTCAGCGGGTACATGCGCTGGCCCATCAGTTGCTGGATCACGCTGATGCTCTGTCGATACTGCCACACCCCTTGAGGTTCCGGGTTGATCCAGGCGAATTTGGGAAACGTGTGCGTCAGGCGCTGCAGCCACTCGGCGCCCGCTTCCTCGTTGTTGTATTCCACGCTGCCGCCGGGTTGCAGTATTTCGTAAGGACTCATGGTCGCGTCGCCCACGAAGATGAGTTTGTAGTCCTTGTTGTACTTGCGCATGATGTCCCAGGTCGGGAACTTCTCGGCGTAGCGGCGGCGGTTGTTCTTCCAGACGAAGTCGTAGACGCAGTTGTGGAAGTAATAGAACTCCAGGTGCTTGAACTCGCTCTTGACCGCCGAGAACAGCTCCTCGACGCGCTGGATGTGTTCGTCCATGGTGCCGCCCACGTCCATCAGCAGCAGCACCTTCACGTTGTTGTGCCGCTCCGGGATCATCTTGATGTCGAGCCAGCCCGCGTTGGCCGCGGTGGCGCGGATGGTGTCGGGCAGGTCGAGTTCGAGGTCGTTGCCTTCGCGCGCGAACTTGCGCAGGCGGCGCAGCGCGACCTTGATGTTGCGCGTGCCGAGCTCCTGCGTGTCGTCGTAGTCGCGGTAGGCGCGCTGTTCCCACACCTTGACGGCCGTCTTGTTGCCGCCCTTGCCACCGATGCGGATGCCCTGCGGGTTCTTGCCACCGTGGCCAAACGGCGAGGTGCCGCCGGTACCGATCCACTTGCTGCCGCCTTCGTGGCGTTCCTTCTGTTCTTCGAGCCGCTTCTTCAGCGTCTCCATCAGCTCGTCCCAGTCCATCTTGGGCGCGTTGGCGATCTGCTCGGCCGACAGCAAACGCTCCAGCTCCTGGCGCAGCCAGTCGGCCGGGATCGGCTTGGTGAAGTCGGCGATCATCTCCACGCCCTTGAAGTAGGCGGCGAATGCGCGGTCGAACTTGTCGAAGTGCTTCTCGTCCTTCACCAGCGCCGTGCGGCTGAGGAAGTAGAAATCGTCCATGGTGCAGGCGTCCGGATTCGTCGGCCCCACCACGTCGGCCTGCAGCGCTTCAAGCAGGGTGAGGAATTCCTTGACCGAGACCGGCAGCTTGGCTGCACGCAGGGTGTAGAAGAAGTCGATCAGCATGGCAGAACCTCCAGATCGAGGACGCAAGAGTCGCCGTTCACCGGTTCCGCTGGTTCATGAACACCAGCTTTTCGAACAGCGTGGTGTCCTGTTCGTTCTTGAGCAAGGCGCCCACCAGCGGCGGGATGCTGACCTTGCTGTCGGCGCTCTGCAGCGCCTCGAGCGGGATGTCTTCGGCCAGCAGCAGCTTGAGCCAGTCCAGCAGCTCGCTGGTACTGGGTTTCTTCTTCAGGCCGGGCAGGTTGCGCACGTCGTAGAAGGTCTTCATCGCCGCGGTCAGCAGGTCCTGCTTGAGGTCGGGGAAGTGCACGTCCACGATGCGCTTCATGGTCTCGGCGTCGGGGAACTTGATGTAGTGGAAGAAGCAGCGGCGCAGGAAGGCGTCCGGCAGCTCCTTCTCGTTGTTTGAGGTGATGATGACGATGGGGCGGATTTCGGCCCGGATCGTCTCGTCGATCTCCTGGACATAGAATTCCATCCG
>JAHIQV010000241.1 GCA_018903185.1 Gammaproteobacteria bacterium
ATTGGGCGTGCGCCCTGGGCTGACTTGGATCTTTCGCCGGAGGATGGATCTCTTTGCCCAATGACAGGCAGCGCAATCGGCGCGCAATGTCTTGCACAGGGGCGCCGACGATCCGGCTTCGCCGGTCAAAGGGCGCCGTCCCCCTTGGGGGGAGCCGCGAAGCGGCGCAGGGGGTTACTTCCTCAACTTATCGATCAGCCCATTGAGCTCGTCCAGCGAACCGAACTGGATCGCCAGTTCGCCCAGCTCCTCCACCCGACCATGGCGCTTCACGCGCTTTTTCACCCGGACCTCCACCTCGGCGGTCAGCAGGTCCGACAGCTCTTCTTCGACGCGCTTGATGTCGCGCGACTTCTCCTTCTTGAGCTTCTGCGGCGCCAGCGTGAACTCCGCCGTCAGTTTTTTCACCAGGCTCTCGGCCTCGCGCACCGACATTTTTTTGGCCGCGATCTGGTTGCCGGCCGTGATCTGGGTCGCCTTGTCCAGCGTCAGCAGCGCACGCGCATGGCCCATGTCCAGGTCGCCCGCCATCAGCATGGTCTGCACCGGCTCGGCCAGCTGCAGCAGGCGCAACAGGTTGCTGGCCGCACTGCGCGAGCGGCCCACGGCCTGTGCCGCCTGTTCGTGCGTAAGCCCAAACTCCTTCACCAGACGTTGCAAACCCTGGGCTTCTTCCAGCGGGTTCAGGTCTTCGCGCTGGATGTTCTCGATCAGCGCCATGGCGGCGGCCGATTCGTTGGGCACATCGCGCACCAGCACCGGCACGCTGTCCAGACCCGCCAGCCGGGAAGCGCGGAAGCGCCGCTCGCCCGCGATGATTTCGTACTTGCCGGCGTTCGGCCCATCGGCGAGCTTGCGCACCAGGATCGGCTGCATGATGCCCTGCGCCTTGATCGACTCGGCCAGCTCGTAGAGCGCACCCTCGTCCATGCGCGTGCGCGGCTGGTAGACGCCCGGCACCAGCTCGGTCAGCGGCAGGCTGCTCGGTGTCTGGTTGCGCGCGTTGTCCTGCGCGTCGGGCGAAGCGGCTTCCGCCACTTTGGGGCCCAGCAGGGCTTCGAGTCCGCGGCCCAGGCCTTTGGGTTTTTTGGTGACCATGTCAGATGTCTCTTTCGGTGTAGCCAGACTGGCGCTGATGGCGAAGGCGCAGCACGCGCACAGCCTCCAAGTGGGACAGATAACGGTATTTGACGAGGTAGCCGCTTTTGCCCCGGTGGAGGATCAGTTCGCGCAGGCCGTCTTCCATCGGTCGTCCGATACCGGGTTGATGGGTCAGCACCTGCAAGCCGTCCAGCACAAACGCCAGCAGCTCGGGAGCCGTCGGGTCATCTTGGGCCAGCAGGAAGTCCACCAGTTCTTCAAGATCGATCCAGGCATCTTCGGCCAGCTGTACGGTGATGGGCATCAGCGAACCACCGGGCGCAGCGGCGGCCGCTCAGGGCGTTCGCCTCGCGCACGCGCTTCGAAATAGGCCTTCACGTCTGCCAGGTCATAACCACCGCGTGCCAGCATGTCCTGCTCGGCCGCCAGTGCGTCCTGCGTGAACTGCTCGCGCAACCGTGCCCGTTCGGACGCATCGGCCAGGGTCCGCACCATGTAGGCGTGGCTGGAGAGGCCCTGCTTGCGCGCGTCCTCGTCGATGGCCGCCTTGAGTTCGGCGGGCAATTTCAAACTGGTGGCGATGGTGGGGGGCATGGCGAATCTCCAACAAGTAGTCAAGTCTGACTACTTGTGCAGTCTAGCAGCAGCCGATGCCCTTCGGGCCAGTCGCCCAGACCCGATTCGGCGTTGATGTGGCCGCGTTCGCCGAGGTCGACGAAGCGCGAGCCCCAGCTCTCGGCCAGGCCCTGCGCGCGCTCGAAGCTGCAATACGGGTCGTTGCGGCTACCCACCAGCATGCTGGGGAACGGCAGGCGCTGGCGCACGATGGGTGACCAGCTGGGCAGCACCGGGCGCATTTCTTCGCGCTCGGCGTCACCGGGTGCGACCAGCAGCGCGCCCTGTACGCGGTGCGTGCTGCGCGACACCTGGGCCCAGGCAGCGGTGAGGATGCAACCCAGGCTGTGGGCAACCAGAACCACCGGGCCTTCACAGCCGAGGATGACGTCTTCCAGCCGTGCGATCCAGTCGCCGCGGCGCGGGGTCATCCAGTCGTGCTGGTCCACGCGGCGGTAGCCGTACAGAGTTTCCCAGCGGCTTTGCCAGTGGTCGGGCCCGCTGTTCTGCCAGCCGGGCAGGATGAGCACGTTGTGGGGTTTCACGTGAAACACAGCCGCGCTCACATCTTGTCGATGCGCGCCACC
>JAHIQV010000242.1 GCA_018903185.1 Gammaproteobacteria bacterium
CAAGAAACTGCGCTACGCCCAGTCCTTCCTGTCCAGCCTGTTGCCGCCCAAGCGGCGGGGGGGCGCGTCACTCAAGCGCGCCCAGGACGTGCTCGGCACCCTCAACGATCTCCACACCGCACAAGCCCTGCTCGCCAGCGCGCCGCCACCCGCCGGGCAGAAGGTGATCGGTCGTTTGCACGAGCTGATGGCGGTGCACCTGGCCGAGCTGCCCGGCGTGCAGCAGCAGTTGCTGCGAACCATCGCCGCCTGGGACTGAAACAGCGCAGCCGGCGCGGAGCGGGGCTCCAGCGCTGTGCGGGGCGCTAGGTTTTTGCGCTCGGCCGTTCGGCCACCCGGTCGCGCCAGGCCTGCAGGGCGACAAAACCCAATTCGCCCGCATTGAAGCGCATCAGCTTCGCGAACTCCAGCGCGCAGAAGGCCGTGATGTCGGCGATGGTGAAACGCTCGCCCGCCACCCAGGGCTGGCGCTGCAGCTCGCCATCGAGCCAGGCCGCAGACTCGCGCAGCTTCTCGCCCTGCGACCGGCCGAACTCGGGAAACTGCGGCTGCTCCAGCGGGGCCAGTCCCGGGTGGGTGTGGCGCACACAGTTGGCGATGGGCAGCAAGAAATACCACTCCACGCGCCGGTCGGCCATTTCGATGAAGGCGCGCTCGGTGGCGTCCGCACCCATCAGGTTGGGCGTCGGGTGGCGGCCTTCCAGGTAGGTGCAGATGGCGCGGGTCTCGGTGAGCACGCGGCCGTCGTCGAGCTCCAGCGCCGGCACGCGCGCCAGCGGACTCTTGGCACGGTATTGCTCGCTCTTGTGTTCCTGCGCGTTGAGGTCCACGTTGACCAGCTCCAGACCGTTGATGTTTTTCTCGACCAGGAACATCAGCACACGCCGGGGACTGGGGGCACGCGGCGAGACATAGAGTTTCATGGCGCATCCCCCCGACCGGCAGCGGGTCGCAGACTCTGCCCCATCTCCACCATGCGGCGCGCGTCTTCGGCGAAACGCTGCGCGCCCGCGTCGCCGTCGCGCGTGAGGTCCACCTTCGACGGCGGCTGTTCAATGCCGCGCTGCACCGCGGGGCGCGCCCGGATCGCGTCGCGCCAGCGTTTGAGGTGCGGCAGGTCGTCCATTTCCACACCCGACCAGCGGTGCGTGCGCACCCAGGCCCAGTTGGCGATGTCGGCGATCGAGTAGTCACCCGCCAGGTATTCGTGGTCCTTCAGCTGGCCATCGAGCACCCGGAACAGGCGCTTGCTCTCGCCCTGGTAACGGTGAATCACGGCCGGGATCTTCTCGGGAAAGTAGCGGAAGAACACATTGGCCTGGCCCATCATCGGGCCGATGCCACCCATCTGGAACATCAGCCACTGCAGCACACGCGAGCGGCCCTTGGCATCCGCGGGCATGAGCCGGCCGGTCTTTTCGGCCAGGTAGATCAGGCAGGCGCCGGACTCGAACACCGCAAAATCATCGGCCTCGTGGTCCACGATGGCGGGGATGCGGCCGTTCGGGTTGATGGCCAGGAAAGCGGGCGTCTTCTGCTCCCCGGCCGCCAGGTCCAGCACCTGCAGCGTCCAGGGCAGGCCCAGCTCTTCCAGCGCGATGGACACCTTGTGCCCATTCGGCGTGGCAGCGGTGTAGAGGGTGATCATGGGGCAGTGTCCCGTTAGAAGCAGAGCGGCATGGTAGACGGCCGGGCCGCCGCGGGCTGTCGCCTGCGGGCCATTGTTCCGCCAGAGCGCCCGGGAGCGCTCAGCCCCGGGCGGCTTCCAGCACGTTGCGCGTGCGCAGGGCCTCGCTGCGCGCGGCGGCAGCGAAATCTTCACCGCTGGACGCGTAGAGGATGGCGCGCGAACTGTTGACGATGACCGGGCCGGTGGTCGCGTCGCCCTGACGGCGGTAGCCGGCGCGCACGGTGGCCACGGCGTCACCGCCCTGCGCACCCACACCGGGGATCAGCAGCGGCAGCGTGGGCGCGAGTTCACGCACGCGCTCGATCTCTGCCGGATAGGTGGCGCCCACGACCAAGCCGAGCTGCCCGTTCAGGTTCCACGGCCCTTGGGCGAGCCGGGCCACGTGTTCGTACAGCAAGGGCTGGCCGTCCACCGACGCCAGGCGCTGGTTCTGCAGATCGTCACCACCCGGGTTGGAGGTGCGGCAGAGCAGGAACGCACCCTTGCCTTCGTACTTCAGGTAGGGCTGCACCGAATCGAAGCCCATGAAGGGTGAGAGCGTCACGGCGTCGGCGCCGTAGCGTTCAAAAGCCTCGATGGCGTACTGCTCGGCGGTGCTGCCGATGTCGCCGCGCTTGGCGTCCAGGATCACCGGCACCTGCGGCGCCACCGCGCGCATGTGGGCCATCAGGCGTTCGAGCTGGTCTTCGGCACGGTGCGCGGCGAAGTAGGCGATCTGCGGCTTGAAGGCGATCACGGTGTCGGCCGTGGCCTCGACGATCGCGGCGCAGAAGTCGTAGATGCGGCTGGCGTCGCCCCGGAGGTGGGCGGGAAACTTCGCCGGATCCGGGTCCAGGCCGACGCAGAGCAGGGACTGGTTCTGGCGCTCTGCCGCGCCGAGCATGTCGAGAAAGGTCATGGCCCGATTTTAGGTGGCCCCAGGCGACAGGCCTGCACCGAAAGCCCCCTAAGATCAGACCGATGCACGCCCTGTCCCGCCAGCAACTCATCCTGCTCGTCCTGCTCACCCTGGTCTGGGGCCTCAACTGGCCGATCATGAAGATCGGCGTGACCGGCTTCCCGCCCCTCACTTTCCGCACCATCTGCATGTGGCTGGGCCTGCCGGTGCTGGGGCTGTTCCTGGTGTGGCGCAAGGTGCCGTTTCGCATTCACCGCGAACACTGGCGCGAGCTGGCGGTGCTCACGGTCACCAACATGTTCTTCTGGCACACGCTGGCGATCCTGGCGATCCAGTCGCTCTCCAGCGGCCGGGCGGCGATCCTCGGCTACACGATGCCGGTGTTCTCAGCCTTGCTCGGTGCGGCCTGGTTCGGCCAGCGGCTGGCGGGCCGTGCCTGGTTCGGCGTGGCCGCTGCGGCGCTGGGCGTGGTGCTGCTGCTCTGGCACGAAGTCAGCACCCTGTCGGGCCGGCCGCTGGGCGTGTTCATGATGCTGGTGGCGGCGGCCACCTGGGCGCTGGGCACGCAGCTGATGCGCCGCACCCGCATCGCACACCCGACGCTGGCGATCTCTTTCTGGATGACCGTGGCCACCACGCTGTGGATGACGCTGCTGGCGGTGGTCTTTGAGCGCGACGCCTGGACCCTGCCATCGGCGCCCATCTGGGGCGCCATCGTCTACAACGCCATCGGCGTCTTTGCGTTCGCCCAGGTGGTCTGGCTGATGCTGGCGCGCGACCTGCCACCCATCGCCTCCACGCTCTCGGTCATGTTCATCCCGGTGCTGGGCGTGTTCAGTGGCGCCTGGTGGCTGGGCGAGGTGCTGCACTGGCAGGACTGGACCGCCGTGGTGCTGGTGATGCTGGCGATTGCGACCGTGTTGTGGCCGACGCGGCCAGTGAGCGCAGAACACCGCTGAAATCAGCGTGTTCAGGCACCAGGGCCGAACGGCGGCAGGGATGCGCTGAAGTCAGTGGCCGGGGACCAGGCGGCCTGCGTCAGACGGTATCAGACGGCCGCGGGTGTGTCCTCTGATGCGGCCGCCGTCTCCAGCGCCAGGCACAGGTCGGCCCAGGCCTTGGCCTTGTCGGTGGGCGTGCGCAGCAGGTAGGCCGGGTGGTAGGTCACGATGACCGGCACCCCCTGGTAGCGGTGCACCTGCCCGCGCAGCCTGCCGATGGGTTCGCTGGTCTGCAGCAGCGACTGCACGGCGAAACGCCCCATGGCGAGGATGATCTTGGGCTGCACCAGCGCCACCTGGCGCGCCAGGTAGGGCTCGCACATCGCCACCTCTTCGGGCAGCGGGTTGCGGTTGGCGGGTGGCCGGCACTTGAGCACGTTGGCGATGTAGGTGGCCTGCGCGCCACTGCCGCTGCGGCTGCGTCCGACGGCGCGCAGCATGTTGTCGAGCAGCTGGCCGGCCACGCCCACGAAGGGTTCGCCCTGCAGGTCCTCGTTTTCGCCGGGCGCCTCGCCGATCACCATCCAGTCGGCCTGGCGGTCGCCGACCCCGAACACGGTGTTCTGGCGGCTGCGGCACAGGCCGCAGGCTTCGCAGCCCGCGACGGCGGCTTCCAGCGTGGGCCAGTCCATGGCGGCCACGTCCGCCGGGCGATGCCTGGCCGTTGCGGCAACGGGCTGGGGCACTGCCACCACCGCTTCTTTCACCGGCGGCCGCACCGGTGCGGGCCGGGCGGCGGGTGCAACGGGCGCTGACGCTGGCGCAGGCGCGGGTGCGCGCTCCACCGAGGTGGACGGCGCTTCGGCCGCCACGGGCGCAGTGATTTGGGCGGCCACGGGCGGCTTGGGCGCCCAGACACGCACGCCCATCTCGGCCAGCATGGCGCGCTGGCGCGCATCGAGCAGCGGCACGAACGAGGCGTCGGGGCGGTCGGCTGGATCGTTTGTTGCGGAGTCGTTCATGCCACCGCCCCGCCTTCGGCCTGCGTCACCAGATTGAGGCTCATGACCACCGCGTCTTCGCGCTGGAACTGGCCGGCCGGGTAATAAGCGCGGCGCATGCCCACCTGCTGGAAGCCATACCGTTCGTACAGGGCGCGCGCCGGTGCGTTGCTGGCGCGCACCTCGAGCCACAGCCACTGCGCGCCCCGGCCACGCGACCACAGCGCCAGCGCGTCGAGCATGAAGCGCGCCCACCCCTGGCGCTGGTGCGCCGGCGCCACCGTGATGTTGAGCAGGTGCACCTCGTCCACGCCGGGCATGGCCACCAGGTAACCGAGCAGCACACGGCCGTCGGCCCGCCGGGAATGCACCGCCTCGCCCGGCAGGGCTTCGCCCAGCAGCATCACCGCCGGATAACCCGAGGCCAGCGAGTCGGCGAAGTGCTTTCGCGTCCAGGGGTGGGTGTAGGCGGACTTTTCCACCTCACACACCGCGTCCAGGTCGGCATCGGTCACCACCTCGAAGGCGATGCGGCGCTCCGCAGCCGGTGCGGGGTGGGCGCAGGCGTCGGCGCGGGGCCAGTCGCTCGCGGACCACACGGGCACGGTCGGCGCGCTGTCGGACGGCATCGCTGGAAACCGGCTCATGTTCGTCACCCTCAGGCGTCCAGCGGCGACACCGCCGACACGGGCACGGACAGGCGCACCAATTGCTCCAGCCGCAGGCGTTCGCGCTCGGCCGTGGTCTGCGCCACCTTGTCGCGCACGTAGAGCGGCAGCGCCTCGTGCGCGGCCACCGCCTGCCCGGCAGTCAGCAAGGCCGGCGCCAGGCGCAACAGGGCCGCCGCCGTGGGCAAGGCCACCTGCCGTTCGCCCGCGAGGTCGCTGAATTGCGCACCGTAGCTGGCAAACACATTGCCCGCGAGCAGGCAGTCGCCAGCGGCCAGCGGCCCGGGCAGCGCCTGCTTCAGCCACTCTCCGAGATCGGCCGGCGAACACAGGCGCGGCGGCTGCAGCGGCACCGGATCCAGCCCCTGCGGTCCACACGCGTAGAGCGCCACATACATCTCGTCCATGCGCGCATCGAGCAGGGCCGCGATCACGCGCGGTGGCGCCTGCCCGGCCAGTGCCCGCTGGTGGCGCGCTTCTTCGGCCAGCGCCAGCAGGGTGTCCACCGGCAGGACCGGCACACCGCCTTCGCGGCCCGCGCCCCGGGCGCCATAGGCCAGGCCCTGGGCGACGGCGCAAGCGGTGCGCAAACCGGTGAACGAGCCGGGCCCGCGCGCAAACACCAGCGCATCCAGCGCCGGCAGTGCCCACCCGGCCTGTGCCAGCAGCGACTGCACCACGGGCAACAGGGTGGCCGAGGCCTGCGCGGCGCCCGGACCGGTGTGCTGCCACGGCGCATCGTCCGGCGCGCCACCACCCACCGCCACCGAGAGGGTGTCGGTGCTGGTTTCGATGGCCAGCAGGTGCAGCGGAGGAGAAGCGGGGGAGACGGCAGAGAGCATCCGGCCATTATCGGCGAGCCGCATCCGCGGCTTCGTTCGTCGTCGCAAGCGCTGTTGCCCGATGCAGGCG
>JAHIQV010000243.1 GCA_018903185.1 Gammaproteobacteria bacterium
CGGCGTAGACGATCAGCGTCATCAGCAACGCTTCGAGCACCGACAGCCCCGACTTGACCATGGCCACGCCGGTCATCAGGCCCCAGGCGCCGATGCCCATGGCCACCGTGCCCTGGTCGCGCACGCCTTCCCAGAATTCCGCCCGCTGACGGTGTTCACGCTGGTAGAACATCAGGCCGCGGCGCTTTCCCCGGCCGGGGCGTCCAGCACCTGCCCGGGTGTCAGCGCAAACCCGCGCAGGAAATCGGCCGCGGGCAGGCGCTTGCCGCCCGCGCGCTGCAGTTCGTCCAGCACCAGCACGCCGTCGCCCGTCGCGATCCGGATGCCATGGGGATCGGCGCTCAGCACCTGGCCGGCGTTGGCGGCAACAGGGTTGTCCGGTTCGGCGTGCGCGCGCCAGACCTTGATCGCCTCACCCGCCAGGGCCGTGCCCGCACCCGGAAACGGGTTGAACGCGCGCACGCGACGCTCGATGGTGGCCGCGGGCAGGGCCCAGTTGATCGCCGCCTCGGCCTTCTCGATCTTGTGGGCGTAGGTCACACCGTCGGCCGGCTGCGGCACCGGACGCAGTCCGCCACAGGCCGCGAGCTCCAGCGCCTCCACCATCAGGCGCCCGCCCAGCACGGCCAGGCGGTCGTGCAGGCTGCCGGTGCTGTCATCGGCCGCGATGGGCAGGCGCTCGACCAGCAGCATGTCGCCGGTGTCGAGCCCGGCGTCCATCTGCATGATGGTCACCCCGGTGTGCGGATCGCCGGCCTCGATGGCGCGGTGGATCGGCGCCGCGCCGCGCCAGCGCGGCAGCAGCGAAGCGTGGATGTTGAAACAGCCCAGTCGCGGCGCGTCCAGCACCCACTGCGGCAGGATCAGGCCGTAGGCGGCCACCACCATCGCATCGGCGTTCGCCGCTTCGATCGCCTGCCTCGCGGCGGCCGCGTCTTCGGGGTACTTGCCATCCAGGCGCAAACTGCGCGGCTGCGCCACCGCCAGGCCATGCGCCAGCGCGCACTGCTTGACCGGCGATGCCTGCAACTTCATGCCGCGCCCCGCCGGGCGGTCCGGCTGGCTCAGCACCAGCGGAATCTCAAAACCGGCCGCGAGCAGCCGTTCCAGCGCCACGCGGGCAAACTCCGGCGTACCGGCAAAGATGATTTTCATGCGAAGAAGGATAAAGGCCCGGGCACCGACATCGGGCGCTGCGGACCCACGCTCAGGGCGTTCGGTCGTCGGGCATCGGTTCGTCGGTGTACATCACCTGCTGCACCACACCGGCCCGGTCCAGGTGGATGTGCACCCGGCGCCGCCAGACGTGATCGATGACGCGGTAGGTCCAGATGTCGCCATCAAACCGCGCCACCTGTTCCACAAGAGCCGGTCGGCCCAGGTGCAGCAGCAGGTCTTCGCGGTTCCAGCGTCCGATCTCGATGCGCGCCAGCCAGGCGACATCCATGACCTGCTCCAGGCTGCGCAAACGGCCGTCCGGCCCCAGGTCCAGGTTGTACACCTGCGCGCCCTCCGGCTGGCGGGAGTACTGCAGACGCGTGCCGTCGGGCAAGCGGTATTCCGCCGTCGGTCGCCCGAGCCGCTCTTCGATCTGTGCCCGGGTACTGCCCGGGGGCACGGATTCGGGCATGCCCGCGCAGCCGGCCAGCAACGCCAGCCCGGAGGCCAGCGCCAGCAGCCGGTCACGCATGCCCGATGCGAGGTTCATGCCCGCTCCGTTTCGCGTTGCGCCTTGAGCAACTTGCCCTTGATGCGGTTGCGCTTGAGTGGCGAGAGGTATTCCACGAACACCCGGCCCATCAGGTGGTCCATCTCGTGCTGGATGCAGACCGCGAGCATGTCTTCCGCCTCCAGCGTGCGCTCCACGCCGCTCCCGTCGAGCGCGCGCACGCGCACGGCGATCGAGCGTTCCACGCCGTCATAGATGCCGGGCACGGACAGGCAGCCTTCTTCGCCCTTGCGGGTTTCGGGGCTGGACCACTCGATCACGGGATTGATCAGCACCAGCGGCTGATCGCGGGTTTCACTCACATCGATCACGATCAGCCGCTCGTGCACATCCACCTGCGTGGCGGCCAGGCCGATGCCGCTGGCGTCGTACATGGTGGCGAACATGCGCGCGATCAGCTGGTGGATGCGCTCGTCCACCGCCGCCACCGGCCGGGCAACGGTGTTCAGGCGCGGATCGGGATAACGCAGGATGTTGAGCAGCTCGGGAGCGTTCATGGCGCGATAGAGTCAAAAATGAAACAGGTGTTCCGCATCCACGTCGCCCCGGCAACGCCGGGGTGGTGCGGTGGCCCGGTGACGGGTTTGTCGTTATTTTCGCCACTTTTGAACGCACCCGCCGCACCCAGACGCCATAAACATTGCCTAATCAAGGGCTTGGGCGCAAAATCAAATGCGACTTGTCAAGATAAAAAGCGCCGTCTCACCCCGGTCCCGACCCTTGCGGACTTCCGAGGCGATGGCGTCTGCCCCAGGGGCCCACACATGCCATTGAACACCTGCCAGACCGCCCAACTCCGTTCGCCGCATCGCCTGTATCCGCTGGCTGGAGCGGCTGTCCTTTTCGCCGCGCTGGTCAGCAACAGCGTCTGGGCCCAGAACTTTCCCATCACCGCCGGGCAGCGGGCCACGGCCAACCAGGTCGCCGAGACGGGTGTTGCCCTGTCGGAACTGGCCCCCAATGCGCCCGACAGCTACACCGTTGTGCGCGGTGACACGCTGTGGCGCATCTCCGGCATCTTCCTCAGGAGCCCGTGGCGCTGGCCCGAGCTCTGGGGCATGAACCTCGACGAAATCAAGAACCCGCACCGCATCTACCCCGGCCAGGTGCTGTACCTCGACAAATCCAATGGCCGCGCCCGCCTGAGCACCCGCCGGCCGGGCAGTGGCGAACCCGCCACCGTGCGTGTCTCGCCCCGCATCCGCTCCGAGAGCCTGTCCGACTCAGCCATTCCGCCCATCTCGATGCAGGACATCGAAGCTTTCCTGGCTGAACCCCTGATCGTGGACGAAGCCACCTTCGCGCGCGCGCCGCGCATCGTCGCCACCCCTGAAAACCGCGTGCTGCTCAGCCTGGGCGACCGGGCCTACGCCCGTGGCAGCTACGGCAGCAGCACCGACGGCGCATCCCTGAGCCTGGCCGCCGGCAAACCGCGCAACTTCCGCGTCTTCCGCAACGCGGTGCCACTCAAGGATC
>JAHIQV010000244.1 GCA_018903185.1 Gammaproteobacteria bacterium
CGCAGCCGCCTCGGCCAGCAGCTGGTCGTTGACATGGCCAGAGACGATGGCAACGCGTTGCCCCGGACGCAGGCGGCCGATCTCGCGCACCACCTCCACACCCGACAGGCCGGGCATGTTCTGGTCGGTCACCACCAGATCGATCGGGTCGTCGTGGGTTCGCAACCAGGCCAGCGCGGCTTCGCCCGACTCGAACGTGGTGACACGAAAACCCTGCTTGCGCAGCAGCCGACCGACCAGGAACACCATCGCCTCGTAATCGTCGATGTAGACCACGTGCCGTCCGTCAGCCCCGGACACGTTCGGTCCGGGTGCTGGCACGGCCTCCGGTGCCGGCTGCAGCGCTTCGGCTTCCCCGGCCAGGGGCAGGTAGACGTCGAAGCGCGTGCCCTCACCGGGCTGGCTGTGCACCGCGATCGCGCCCCGGTGCGCCTTGACGATCCCGTGCACCACCGCCAGCCCCAGGCCCGTGCCGGCCCCCGGTGGCTTGGTGGTGAAAAAGGGTTCGAACAGGCGCCGCTGCGTTTCGGCGGTCATGCCGGGCCCGTTGTCGGTCACGCTCAGGCAGGCATAGGCGCCCGCGGGCAGATTCCCCAGCTGCAAGGCCTGGGCCGCATCGAGCCGCGCGGCTTCCAGGGCCACCGAGATCACGCCAGTGCGGCCTTCGAGCGCCTGCCAGGCGTTGGAGCACAGGTTGATCAGGACCTGCTGCACCTGTGTGGCATCGCTGTTGACCACCAGCGGCGCCTTGGACAGCAGGGTGTCCAGGCGCGCGCCGGCGGGCAACAGCGAACGCAGCAGACCCAGCGTTTCCTGCACCAGGGGCGTGAGCGGCTGCTGCCGCATGGCCTGCGTCTGGCGGCGGCTGAAGGTCAGGATCTGCTGCACCAGCTGGCGCGCCTGAATGGCCGCACGGCTGATTTCCTGCAGGCTTTCCTGGGCCAGGTGATCGGGGCCGACGTCTTCACGCGCCAGCGCCAGATTGCCCAGGATCGCAGCGAGCAGGTTGTTGAAATCGTGCGCCACGCCACCGGCCAGCGTGCCGATGGCCTCCATCTTCTGCGACTCGCGCAGTTGCGCCTCCAGCACATGCTGCTGCGCCTCGGCCTGCTTGAGCTCGGTGATGTCGGTGTGCGTACCGACCATGCGCAGGGGTTGACCGGCGGCGTTGCGCGCGATCACCATGCCGCGCGACAGCACCCATTTCCACGATCCATCCTTGCAGCGCACGCGGTGTTCGTTGCGGTAGACCGGCGTGTGGCCGTCAAAGTGCGCCTGCCGGTCGGTCAGCATCTGCGCCACATCGTCAGGATGGGTCATGCTGTCGAGTGCTTCGGCCAGGTTGGCCAGCTCGCCTTCGTCAAAGCCGAACATGGTCTGGATGCGGCAGGAGAAAAACTCCTCCCCGGTCGCGAGGTTCCAGTCCCAGACGCCATCGCCTGTGCTGTCCATCGCCAGCTTCCAGAGCGCCTCGCTTTCGTGGAGGGCGGCTTCGGCCTGTTTGCGCCCGGTGATGTCGAGCAGAACCCCCACCCGCAGGTAACCCGACGCATCGCTCGACACGGTGCAGGAGCGGCGGTAGATCCACCGGATCTGGCCGTCGGGCATGACGATGCGGAATTCCCCTCCCAGGTCGACCGGCCCCTGCCTGATCTGCTCCATGTCCTGCTCCAGCACGGCCTGGTCGTCCGGATGGCGGTAGCGCGCGATGAGCATCGGGTCGCGCATCAGGTCTTCGGGATCGAAGCCATAGATGTCGCGCACGCCGGAACTCACAAAGCGGTACTCCCGGCGTCCGTCGGGTGCCACATGAACGACAAACACCATGCCCGGCACCTGCGCGGTGATCTGGCGCAGCTGTTCTTCGCTGCGGCGCAGGGCTTCCTGGTTCCGGACGCGCTCGGTGACATCTTCGACCGTGCCTTCGTAATAGAGCACAGCCCCTTGACCGTCCCGCACGATGTGCGCGTTTTCGCTGATCCAGATGCGCTCGCGGGTCTTGTGGCGCCAGATCTCGGACACAAAACCCCGCACGAAACCTTCGTGCTCCAGCCGCTGCTTGAATGCGTCGCGCCGCAGGGGGTCCACGTACCACTCGCGGGCGATGTCCTTGACCGCGGCCAGGTGTTCGGCCTCGGAGGCATAACCGTTGAGTTCCACCAGCGCCTGGTTGGAGCGGATCATCTGACCATCGGGCGAACTCCGGTAGGCCCCGATGGGCAGGAAGTTGAACAGGGTGGCAAATTCCCCGAGCGGCACGGCGGCGGGCAGTGACATGCAACGATTGTGTCCCAAAGCACCCGATGGCCCGCGCGCTCCGGAGCGTATTCCGTGCGGTTTTGCAGACCGGAGGCAACCCGGTACAGTGCACGCTGTTGACCGCCCATACTGAAAAGGACCCCACTTGCACGTTACCCGCATCCTGGCCGTGCGCCACGGTGAAACCGCCTGGAACCACGACACCCGCATCCAGGGCCACACCGACATCGACCTCAACGAGCGCGGCCGCTGGCAGGCGGCGCAGCTCGCGCAGGCGCTGGCCGAGGAACCCATCGACGCGTTCTATGCCAGTGATCTGAGCCGCGCACTGGAAACCGCCCGGGCCGTCGCGCGCCGGCACGACCGGCCGGTGCACACGCACGCCGGCCTGCGCGAGCGCTGTTTCGGCCGCTTCGAGGGTCACACCTGGACCGAGCTCGAAGCCCGCTATCCCGAAGAATCCACCGCCTGGCGCAAGCGCGCGCCCGACTTTGCCCCCCCGGGCGGCGAATCGCTGCTGCAGCTGCAGGAACGCGTGGTGGCCACCGTGAACGAACTGGCCGCGCGCCACCCAGGTGAGCAGGTGCTGATGGCGGTGCACGGGGGCGTGCTCGACATCCTCTACCGCGCCGCCACCCGGCTGGAGCTGCAGGCGCCGCGCAGCTGGGAGCTGACCAACACCGCCATCAACCGCCTGCTCTGGACGCCGGAAGGCCTGAGCCTGGTGGGCTGGGCCGACACCGGCCACCTGCAGGCCGGTAACGGACCGCTGGATGAACAGACCGCTTGAGCAGGACCGGGATTGTGTCGGTCAGGGCGTGGCCGCCATCGACACACCGGCGCTGGTGATCGACCTGGACGCCATGGAGCGCAACCTGGCGCGCATGGCGGCCTTCGCGGCCGAACACGGCCTGCGCCTGCGGCCGCACGCCAAGATGCACAAGAGCGCCGAGCTGGCGAAGCTGCAGATGGCCCACGGCGCCGTCGGCGTTTGCGTGCAGAAGACCGGCGAAGCCTTGGCCCTGGCTCACGCAGGCGTGCACGACATCTTCATCAGCAACGAGGTGATCGCGCCCCACAAGCTGGCGCGGCTGGCCGAAGCGGTGCGCGAGCTGCCCACGCGCTTCGCCATCGCCGTGGACAGCCCCCTGGGCATTGAACGCCTGGCGCAGGCGCTCGACGCAGCCGGCGTGCACACCGTCGGCGCCATCGACGTGTTCATCGAGATCGACGTCGGCCAGGGCCGCTGCGGTGTGGTGCCGGGTGAGGCGGCCGTGGGGCTGGCACGGCAGATCGCAACCCGCCCCGCCCTGCGTTTCGCCGGCCTGCAGGCCTACCACGGCCGTGCCCAGCACCAGCGCACGCCGGCCGAACGCCGCCGCTCCATCGAGAGCGCCACGCAGGCCGTGGCCGGCACCCGCGATGCACTGGCAGCGGCGGGTTACAGCGTGCCGCTGGTCACGGGCGCGGGCACCGGCAGCTTCGTGCTGGAGGCCGCCAGCGGCGTCTGGGGCGAGCTGCAGGCCGGGTCCTATCTGTTCATGGACGCCGACTACGCGGCCAACCAGACCGACCCCGAGGCCCCGGCGTTTGAACACGCGCTGTTTGTCAAGAGCCAGGTCATGAGCCGCAGCGCGGACCACGCGGTCTGCGACGCCGGCCACAAAAGTCACGCCATCGACAGCGGCCTGCCAGCGGTGGCCTGGCCCAGCGGCCTGGTGTTCGCCAACGGCGGCGACGAACACGGCATCCTGCGTGCCGCCGTGCCCGGCACCGAGCTGCCCGAACTGGGCGAAACCGTCTGGCTGATCCCGGGCCATTGCGACCCCACGATGAACCTGCACGACGGCTGTGTGGGCGTGCGCGGCGGCCTCGCGGCCGGACGGGTGGAACGCCTGATCAGGGTTGACGCCAGAGGAAAACTGGGCTGAGTCGCGCCAGAATGGCCCGATGTCGCCCAGCCAGATCATCGTCCTCGCCACCCCGGTCTTTCTGGCCCTCATCGCCATCGAGTTCGTGGTCGGTCTGCGCCGGGGCCGCAACACCTACCGCTTCGACGACGCCCTGAGCAGCATCTCGCTGGGCATGCTGAGCCAGGCCAGCGTGGTGTTTGTGCCGCTGCTGAAAATCGGCATCTACACCGCGGCGTTCAACAGCCTGTCTCTCGTCCCGGACACGGGCTTCTGGACCACCTTGCCCGGCTGGCTGCTGGCGCTGCTGTTCTACGACTTCCTCTACTACTGGAACCACCGCCTCGGCCACACGGC
>JAHIQV010000245.1 GCA_018903185.1 Gammaproteobacteria bacterium
CGATTTCAGATCGACCCGGCGGCTCAGTGCCCGCACGATGTCTTCGTCAATGTTGAACAGGTCGAAAATCGGACGTTCACCGGTGTAGACCTGCAGCTTGGCTACCGTGTCGGGCATGAACTCGCTGGCAAAGGCCTGCAACAAGCCGAACTGTTCGCGCGAATCGATGCGGATCGACTGCGTCTGCGCGCTCACGAGATCGCGCAAGACGCGCTGCATCAGGTTCAGGTCCTCGTGCAGCAGCGTGGCCGCCGGCTGGCGCGTGGCGGCCTCCTTGATCCGTTGCCAGGTCTTGCGCAGGTAGGCGATGTCCTCGCTCAGTTCCTCGTCGGTCGCATCCTCGGCATTGGTGCGGAGGATGAAGCCCCCGGTCACGCTGCCATCCTGCGGCACGGCCAGGCCCAGCACACGCTGGCGCAGGGCCTCGCGCTGGGTGGGAGGAATTTTTTGTGACACCCCGATGTGGTTGTCTTGCGGCAGAAACACCAGCAACCGCCCGGCGATGCTGATCTGTGCCGTCAGGCGCGCGCCCTTGGTGCCGATCGGGTCCTTGAGCACCTGCACCATCAGCGCCTGACCCTCAAAGATCTGCCGCTCGATGGGCAACACCGGATCGGGCTTCAGCACCTGGTTGCTGGATCCGTTGTCGCCATTGAAGGCGCCTTCGGCGCGGACGCTTTCACTGACCCCTTCCGCTGGCACTGAAGCCTGACTGCGTTCGCGGGGCGCTGCGTGCTTGGCGGCGAT
Source organism: Gammaproteobacteria bacterium (assembly GCA_018903185.1). Lineage (GTDB taxonomy): Bacteria > Pseudomonadota > Gammaproteobacteria > Burkholderiales > Burkholderiaceae_C > Hydrogenophaga. Next base: position 748 of record JAHIQV010000245.1, read on the forward strand.
ATTGGGCATCAGATCGGCCACATGCAGAAACGCCGCCCGGTCCAAGCCAATGTCGATGAAAGCCGACTGCATGCCTGGCAGCACGCGCGATATCTTGCCCAAGTAGATATTGCCCACCAGGCCACGCTCCAGCGTGCGTTCAAGGTGCACTTCCTGCACCGCGCCCTGCTCCACCACCGCCACCCGGGTTTCCTGGGGCGCCCAATTGATCAAGATGTCCTGGCTCATGGCGATCGTTTGTCTCGAATTCTGGAGGTTCGCAGTGTCAGAGCAGCCGCACACCGGCCTCACCGAGCACCTGTGCCGTCTCGTGCGCAGGCAGACCCATGATGCCCGAATAACTGCCACTGATGTGGCTGGTCCACAGCGCCGCATGGCCCTGGATTGCGTAGGCGCCGGCTTTGCCCATGGGCTCGCCGCTGTCGACGTAGCGGCGGATCTGTGTCGCGCTGAGCGGGGCAAACCTGACCCACGAGGTGGACAAAGCAGCCCACTGGCGAAGACCACGTCCCGCCGGTTTGCCCACCGCCACGGCCGTCAGCACCCGGTGGCGCCGTCCTGCCAGATCGGCGAGCATGCGGCATGCCTCGCCAGCGTCACCCGGTTTGCCCAGGATGCGCCGGCCCAGCGCCACGGTGGTGTCGGCACACAGCACGGGCGCGGGCGGCAAGCCCCGGCGCTTGAGCCGGGCGAGCGAGGCCTGGAGCTTGAGCCCGGTCACCCGCTGCACGTAGCTGGCCGGCGCTTCGCCGGGCAACACCGCTTCGAGCGCCTCGACGTCTTCGTCCACATCGGGCAGCAGCAGTTGACAGCGCACGCCCCATTGCTCCAGCAACTGAAGACGGCGCGGGCTCTGGGAGGCGAGATAGATGAAATCGGTCATATCGGTTCGGGCAATGCGTTTCGCCGCAGGGCTGCCCCGGCCAGGCGCGGTCGTTCACTCGCGGTGATAAGGGTGATTGGCATTGACGGACCATGCCCGGTACAGCTGTTCGATCAGCAGCACCCGCACCATCGCGTGGGGCAAGGTCAGATCCGACAGACGGATGCGCTGGTGTGCCGCGGCTCGAAACGCCGGCTCCAGGCCATCGGGCCCGCCAATGACCAGGGCCACGTCATCGCCCTCCAGTTGCCATTGCTGCAACTGGAGGGCCAGGGCTTTGGTCGTGAAGGTGGTGCCGCGTTCGTCGAGCACCACCACACGGCAACCGCGTGGCAATGCCCCCTGAATGCGCTCACGCTCGGCAGCCAGCAGCGTCTCCAGGCTCTTGGAGCCGCGAGGCTCGGTCTTGACGGTCTTGATCTCCACCCGCAACTCGGGCGGGAAGCGTTTGGCGTAATCGTCGTAGGCGGTCTGGGCCCAGTCGGGCATGCGCTGCCCGACCGCGACGATCAGCAGCTTCATGCCTTTTTCTTGGGAGCTGCCTTGGTGGCCACAGGCGCGCGCTTGGCCACCGTCTTGGTCGCGCTCTTGGCCGCCGTTCGGGCAGTCTTGGGTTTGACCACCACGGTCTTCAACGGCGCCTTGGCGGGCGCAGTCTTGGTCGCGGTCTTGCGGGCTGCCGTGGGAGCGACACGCTTGGCTGGGCTCTTGGCAGCGGTCTTGGCAGCTGTTTTGGCCACGGCTTTGACACCGGCCTGTGTGCCGGGCTTGGCGGCGGTCTTCGCGGGCGCAGCAGCGGCCGCAGCAGAAACCGCCTTGGCCGCCTTGCGGGCCACCGACTTCGCGTCAATCGGTTTCACTTCCTTCTGCACGCCCTTTTTGCTGGTCTTGCTCGTTGCCTTCTTGGCTGCGGTTTTGGCCACGGGTATGGCTTCCGCAACCTTTTCGGCGCCGTGTTTCAGGCGCACCGGCTTGGCACCCCAGATTTCTTCCAGGCGGTAGTACTGCCGGATGACCGGCTGCATCACGTGGGCCACGGCCGCGCCGCAGTCCACGATGATCCATTCGCCGTTTTCTTCGCCTTCGACGCGCGGCTTGTCAAAGCCTGCTTCACGCACGGCATCGCGCACGCTGGACGCCAGCGCTTTGGTCTGCCGGTTGGAGGTGCCGCTGGCGATGATCACCCGCTCGAACAAGGGCGAGAGGTGTTCCGTGTTGAAGACCACGATGTCCTGGCCCTTGACGTCCTCAAGCCCCTCCACAATGGCGCGCTGGAGTTTCTGGATGTCTTTTTTGGCGGTGGTTTCGCTGGTCATGAAGGCTCTTGATAAAGGTGATGGAGTGAAATATAGCTTGCGACGGCTTCGGGCACCAGAACCGACAGCAAGTTGCTGCGGTCTACGGGCTGGCCGACATGGGCGCGCACTGCGGTGGCGCTGATGTTCTGGAGGGGCATTTCAAGACGCCGGAAAGGCAGGTCCACAGAGGAAAGGTCCGCCTCAAGCGCATGCTCGCGCAAGGAATCGGCTCCGATCTCTGCGGCCCGGTTCGCCACCGCCAGGGTGGCCAGCTCCAGCACTTCGGACCACCGAACCCAGCGCTTGAAAGCCAGCAACTGGTCAGCGCCCAGCACCAGGAACAGCTCGGCTCCCGGGTATTCGCCGGCCAGTTCGCGCAGGGTGTCGGCGGTGTAACTCGGGCCCTCGCGCTGGATTTCTCGGCGGTCAATGCGGGTGCGGGGCAAATCGCCGAAAGCCAGCTCACACATCGCCAGGCGGTGCTCGGCCGACGTCAACGAGCGCGACTTGTGCCAGGCCTGACCGGTAGGCAAGATGTGCAACACATCGAGCCCCAACTGAGTCAAAGCGGTTTCCGCCAGTATGCGGTGTGCCCGGTGCGGCGGGTCAAACGCGCCGCCGAACATGCCCACACGCAGGGGTTTGGCACGCTGTTCCGTCTTTTCAGCGGATTCTGGAATGAGCGTCAAACCCAGTCCTTGCGCACCAGGAAGTGGGTGTAGAGACGTGCTTCGGGCGAGGCCTTGGCGTTTTTGCGCTGGTACGACCAGCTCACCAACGGCGGCATAGACAGCAGGATCGATTCGCTGCGCCCGCCCGACTGCAGGCCAAAGTGTGTGCCGCGGTCCCAGACCAGGTTGAACTCCACATACCGCCCGCG
>JAHIQV010000246.1 GCA_018903185.1 Gammaproteobacteria bacterium
CACCGCAACCACGGCCAGCGCCGGTTCGCGCCAGCGGGCCAGGCCGTGCCCTTCGGCCGATGCCGCCTGCGCGCGCCGGGCGATCGCCGGACCGGCGGCAAACAGCGCGGTGGCAAACAGCAGCAGCCAGGGCACGATGCCCGAGAACACCTTCGCCGGCGTGACCAGCAGCAACAGGGCGCCGGCCACGCCGCCGACGGCGCTGATGAACATCTCGCGTTTCAAACGCCGCACAGGCAGTTCACGCAGCTCGGTTCTGAAGCCGAGGGTGCTGCCCAGGTAACCGGGGCTCACCGCGAGCGCGCTGGTGGCGTTGGCCACGATGGGCGGCACGCCGGTGAACACCAGGGCGGGAAAGGTGAGGAAACTGCCACCGCCAGCGATGGCATTGAGCACGCCGGCGGCGAACGCGGCAGCGGCGAGCAGGGGCGAAGCGGTGAGAAAGTCCATGCGCCGATTATTCCGGGCGACCCGTGTTCGATTGCCTGCATGGTGGACAAAACTGTCCGGCGAGAACCGTGCTCCGCACCCGGCCACGCGGGCAGCCTCCGGCGTGAAAGGCCTTCCTTGAGGGGGTCGCGCGCCGCATGGCGGGGTTGCGTGGAGCTTCCTCCGGCGAGAAATGCCCACCCCAGGATGCGGCGGAACCGGCTTTGCCGGGCCACTCGCATCGCCCCCTGGAGGGGGTCGCGCGCAGCGCGGCGGGGGTGTTTCTTCTACCGCGAACGGCCGAGTCGGGCCTGCAGGCGGTCGAGCACGTCGCTGATCGACTTGGCGTCGGCGATGTCGCCCGCCGGGTGGGCCAGCTCGTGCTCGGCCACTGACAGGTTCAGGCGCACGTAGGTGCTGTCGAGCGCGTGGCGCGTGGCCAGCAGTTGCTGGGCGATCTTGGTGCAGTCGGCGCCGTCTTCGAGCAGCTTCTGCAGACCACGCACCTGGCCTTCGGCGCGGCGCAGGCGGTGCATGAGCTCGGCCTTGCGATCAGCGGCCAGCGGCTGTGGCGGGACGGCGGCGGCGGTCATGGCCAGGCGGCTTCAGGCCGAAACCGGAATGATGTTGGCCACCGGCTCGGGCGCCAGCAGCGAGCCTTCGCGCAGGCCGCGCACGGTGGCGAAGCTGAGCCAGAGCACGATCATGGTGGTGGACGCGAGCAGCAGCACACCGGCGTTCTGCAGCACGCCGTGCCAGGCGCTGTCGGGCTGCAGCTCGGCCAGGCGCAGGGTGAGCGTGGTGAAGGCCGCGAACGGGAACGACAGCGCCCAGAACGGCACGCCAAAGGGCTGGCCCGCGATGCGGCGCACGACCGGCAGCAGCCACAGCACGAAGAACAGCGCCACGCCCCAGAGCGCCTGCACCGCCGCCACCGGCGCCTGCATCTGGATCAGCACCAGGCCGATCACGGCGGGCGGCGCGATGGTGATGAACCAGGCCGGCAGCACGCGCTCGGGCAGCGGGCTGTGGGCGAGGCGCCGCGCCAGCACCAGCGTCAGCACCACGGGCCAGAAGAACAGGCCGATGCCCATCTGCGCGGCCGACCAGCCGTCGATGCCCAGCGGCAGCCCCGCCAGCGGCGCAACCACGTTGCCCACCACCGGGATCAGCAGCACCGGCGTGACCGACGGCCACAGCCCCGTGTTGCCCGGGCCCTGGCCGGGCTGAGCCGCGGCGGCCGGCGAGATCCAGCGGCTCAGCACCCACAGCGTGGCCCAGAGCTGGGTGAGGCTGCCCGCCCACCAGAGCACGCGCCAGAGCGGTGCCAGGCCGCCCTCGGCGCCCCCCAGCGCCACACCCACGGTGGCCAGCAGCAGCAGCGACACCGGGAACGCGGCCACGAAGGCGTGGCGCACCGGGTGCTTCAGGTCGTCGGCCAGCGCGGCGGGGTAGCGCGCGATGCGCAGCAGCGAAGCGACCATCAGCGCCAGGAACACCAGCAGCGCGAGCGCGCCGATCACCAGCGCGACGCCGCTGGCCATGTCACCCAGCACGCTGTGCGCGCGGTGCCAGGCCAGGCTCAGGCCGCACAGGCCCATGACCAGTGCGAACCAGCCGGGCATGAGGAATTTCAGGGGCGTGGGGCTGCTCATGGGCGACACCTTGGGTGGTTCAACAAAAGATCAGTTGCACTTACCGCCGGAGCAGGAACCGTTGCCCTCGGGCACACCCAGCTTCTTGAACAGGATGCCGGGCGGGCAGAAGCCGGTGATGCCGGACTGGAACAGGTTGAAGCCAGCGAAGGCGGTCAGCGCGAGGAACCACTCGCTGACAAAAATCGGGCTGCCCGCGTAGCCCAGGGCCAGCGACAGCATGACAACAAAACCGGCCATGATGCGGATGTAACGTTCGACGGTCATTTCAGACTCCTAAGAAAGACAGGTTGGAAAAAATCAGGTGGCAGCGGCCGCCAGCGCTTCGTATTTGCGGCGGTACACCGCGTAATACAAGACGGGGATCACGACGAGCGTGAGCAAGGTCGACACCGCGATGCCGAAGATCAGCGACACGGCCAGGCCGTTGAAGATCGGGTCGTCGAGGATGAAGAAGGCACCCATCATGGCGGCCAGGCCGGTCAGGGCGATCGGCTGTGCGCGCACCGCGGCGGACTGCACCACGGCCTCGGCAAAGGGCACGCCGCGCTTCGTTTCCAGCTCGATGAAGTCCACCAGCAGGATGGAGTTGCGCACGATGATGCCGGCCAGCGCGATCATGCCGATCATGCTGGTGGCGGTGTACTGCGCGTTCAGCAGCGCGTGGCCCGGCATGACGCCGATGATGGTCAGCGGGATCGGCGCCATGATGATCAGTGGCGTGAGGTAGCTCTTGAACTGCGCCACCACCAGCAGGTAGATCAGGATCAGGCCGACGCCATAGGCAGCGCCCATGTCGCGGAAGGTCTCAAAGGTGATCTGCCACTCGCCGTCCCACTTCACGGCGTACTGGCGGTACGGATCTTTCGGCTGGCTGATCCAGTACTCGCCCAGCTCGCCGGTGTTGGGCAGCGCGGCCTGGTCCATCGACGAACGGATGCCGAACAGGCCGTAGAGCGGTGAATCGAGCGAGCCGGCCATGTCACCGAACACATAGGTCACGGGCAGCATGTCCTTGGTGTAGCGCGGCTGGTCGATCACGCCGCGCTCCACCGTGACCAGCTCGGACAGCGGCACCATGGCGCCGTTGGCCGCCTTCATGGGCAGGGCCAGCAGTGCGTCGAGACCCACCTGCTGGTCCAGCGGCAGCTGCAGGCGCACCGGCACCGCGAACTTGGCGTGGCCGTCGTGCAGGTAGGCGGCGTCCGAACCCGACAGCGCGGCGTAGACGGTCTGCGCGATCACCTGCACCGGGATGCCGAGCGATTCGGCGCGCTGGCGCTGGATGCGCAGGAAGGCGCGCGGTGCGTGTTCTTTGAGCGAGGTGTCCACGCCGACGATGTCGGGTGTGGCCTTGTAGGCCTCGGCCACCCGCAAGGCGAGTTCGGCGCGGCCTTCCTGATCGGGGCCGTAGACCTCGGCGACGATGGGCGACATGACCGGCGGGCCGGGCG
>JAHIQV010000247.1 GCA_018903185.1 Gammaproteobacteria bacterium
CCACCACGGCCTTGTATTCGGGCGCGTTCTTGTCCGGCTTGAACAGGATCTTGTAGAGCTGCTGGCGCACCGGCTCGGGGCATTGCCCGCTGGCCAGCTCGGCCGCCCAGGCTTCGACCTGGGCCTGTATCTGTTTCTTTTTCTCGATGCCGGCCAGCGCCTGCGCCAGGATCTCGGGCGGCGCCTTCTTGTAGCGGCCCTTGCCGGCGCGCCGGAAGTAGTGCGGTGCGCCTTGCAGGCAGAGCAGGGCCGCCACCTGTTGTTCGGTGCTGGCGCTGGCGCTGAAATACTCCTGCGCCAGTTCGGCAAACCCGAACTCGCCTTCGGGTGCGAATTCGTAGGCCAGCTCCAGCTCCATGGTCTCGGCCAGTGCGGTGGCCGCGGGCATCAGTTGGGCGGGGGCGGGTTTGTCAAAGCGCAGCAAGGCATTGGCGGACTTGACCTTGACCCGTTTGCCCGAATCCAGCTCCACCTGCAGGGAACTTTCGGCTTCGGACAGGAGGCGGCCGGTCATCAGTTTGCCGGCGTCGTCGAACAGAATGTGCATGGGCGGGATTGTCCCATGCGGGCGATGGACACTTCCCCGGCGACTCAGCCCACCAGCCGGAGAAACTTGAACACGGCCTCAATGTGGTCGTCAAAGTCGCTGATGGCGTGGTCGCTGCCGGGCAACAGGCGCAGCGCGCCACCGGCACAGAAGGCTTGCATCTCCCGCCAGTCCAGCACCTCGTCGCCCTGCGCCACGATGGCGAGCTGCCGCTGCGGTGTGGCCGGGTGCTGCGGTCCCAGGTGCTGAATGTCGGTCTCCAGCACACGCAACTCGTCCACGAAGGCGGGCTGGAAAAAGAAGCGCTCCTGCGGATCGTGCCAGGCCGTCTGTTCACCGATGTATTGCGCCAGATCGCGCGACGGGTGCACGGCGGGGTTGAGCAGCACCGCGCGGCAGCCGGTCTGCAGTGCCAGCCAGCGGGCGTAGAAGCCACCGAGTGACGAGCCCACCACGGCCATCTGCCCGCGCGGCCAGGCGGCGGTGCCTTCCCGGATCAGGCGGGTGGCAGCCGCAGGCGAGGGCGGCAGTTGCGGGCACCACCAGGTGACGCGCGGATGTTGCGTGTGCACCCGCTTGGCCACCTTCTGCGCTTTCATCGATTGGGGCGACGAGCGGAAGCCGTGCAGGTAGAGCAGGTGGGTGGTTTCTGGTGAAGGGGGGGTGGCGGGGGTCATCGCCGAAGGATAATCGGTGCCCATGGCCGTCGTCTTTGACAAACCCACCCTGCTGCAGCGCGTCGCCCCGATCTTTCAGGGCTTTGACGGTCCGCTGGTCTTTGCCATCCTGCTGCTCGCGGGCGCGGGGCTGATGACCATGTATTCGGTGGGTTTCGATCACGGCTCGCGCTTCGCCAGCCACAGCCGCAACATGATGCTCGCGGCCGGTGTGCTTTTTGTCGTGTCGCAGGTGCCGCCGCAGCGCCTGTTGGCGCTGGCGGTCCCGATGTACGTGCTCGGGGTGGCCTTGCTGCTGGCGGTGTTCCTGTTTGGCATCCAGAAAAAGGGGGCCCAGCGCTGGCTCAACGTGGGTGTGGTGATCCAGCCCAGTGAGCTCATGAAGGTGGCCATGCCCCTGATGCTGGCCTGGTGGTTCCAGCGCCGCGAGGGCCAGCTCAAGCCGCTGGATTTTGTGGTGGCGGGTTTGTTGCTGGCGATACCGGCGGCGCTCATCCTCAAGCAGCCCGACCTGGGCACCACCTTGCTGGTGATGGCCTCCGGCCTGGCGGTCATCTTCTTTGCCGGGCTGAGCTGGAAGCTGATCGTTCCGCCGGTGCTGCTGGGACTGGTGGGGGTGGTCATCCTGATCGCGATGGAACCCCAGTGGTGCGCGCCCGATGTGGACTGGCGCGTCCTGCACGAATACCAGCGCCAGCGCGTGTGCACGCTGCTCGATCCGTTCAAGGATCCGCTGGGCAAGGGGTTCCACATCATCCAGGGCATGATCGCCATCGGCTCCGGCGGTGTCTGGGGCAAGGGCTTCATGCAGGGCACACAGACCCATCTGGAGTTCATTCCCGAACGCACCACCGACTTCATCTTCGCGGCGTTTTCCGAGGAGTTCGGCCTGGTGGGCACGCTGGGACTGATGGCGGCGTTCCTCTTCCTGCTGATCCGCGGGCTGATCATCGCGGTGGAAGCGCCAACCCTGTTCTCGCGTCTGGTGGCCGCTGCCATGACCGCCAATTTCTTCGTCTACGCCTTCGTCAACATGGGCATGGTGAGCGGCATCCTGCCGGTGGTGGGTGTGCCCTTGCCGTTCATCAGTTACGGCGGCACGGCGATGGTGACGCTGGGCGTCTGCCTGGGCATTCTGATGTCGGTGGCCAAGTCCAAACGCCTGATGCAGTCATGAGCCCCGTGCTGCCGCCCGAATGGGCTCGCACGACATCTCCAGCGGGCGAAGGCGTTTCCATGCAACTGCCCGATTGCCGGGTGGCGATGGTGGGAGCCGGGAACATGGGCGGCGCCATGGCCGCGCGCCTGTGTGAACTGGGCTGGCCCGTGGTGGTGTGTGACATCGACCCCGTGCGCCAGCAACAGGCGCTGGAAGCCGGCGCCTGCCTCGCCGACACCCCTGAGACGGCAGCCCGTGCGCTGGTGGCCGACGGCGTGCTGATCGTCTGCGTGGTGGACGCAGCGCAGTCGCATGACGTGCTCTTCGGTGCTGGCGGCGCCGCTGCTTCCCTGCACAGCGGCCAGGCCGTGATGCTGTGCCCGACCATCGCACCCCAGGACACCGAAGCGCTGGCAGCGGCCTTGTCCTCGCAGGGGCTGGACTGCA
>JAHIQV010000248.1 GCA_018903185.1 Gammaproteobacteria bacterium
ACTTGTTTTCTGCTCACCGCCCGAGAGCTGCGACACGAAGTGGTCCAGGCGCCCGCCCAGGCCCACCAGCGCGAGTGCGTCCTCGGGCTTCATGGGGTCTTCGGCCAGGTCGGTCACCAGCGCCACGTTTTCGCGCGCGGTCAGGCTGGGGATCAGGTTGTAGAACTGGAACACGAAGCCCACGTGTTCGCGCCGGTAGCGCGTGAGTTCGGCGTCGCCCGCGCCGATGAGTTCGTGCGTTTCGCCCGCGTGCGTCCAGCGCGCCGAGCCGGCGGTGGCCGTGTCCAGCCCGCCCAGGATGTTGAGCAGGGTGGACTTGCCGCTGCCCGAGGCGCCCAGCAGCACCACGAACTCACCACGCACGATGTTCAGGTCCACACCGCGCAAGGCATGGACGGCCGTGTCGCCTTCGCCGTAGACCTTGGTCAGGCCACGTGCGGTGAAAACGGGTTCGGCAGAGGGCTGGGTCAAGGCGTCCATGGGGTGCAGAAAACAAGTTGAGCTCAGCATACGCCCGACGACACACACCCGCTGTGCGGTCACCGCAACAGGCGCTGCGGCCCGGGGGAAAAATCTCAACGCGGGCCGGGCGCCTGCCATTCGCGGAAGAAGCGGATGCGCTCGGCATGGTCCGGATGGCTGGAGATGGCGATGGGCAGCGACACGCCCGCTCCGGTCTCGTCATCGCGCGCATCCACCGGCTGACCCGAAACCTTGTCCGGGCCATTGGCCTCCATCAGCATGCGCTCGAAGAAGATCGCCATCACCGCCGGATGAATGCCGCTCGCGTGCAGCATCTGTGCCGCGTGGGCGTCGGCTTCGCGCTCGGCATCGCGCGAATACGACTGCGTGGCCAGGGTGGCGGGCACGGTGGCGAGGAAGCCGCTGGCGTCGCCCAGCACCACACCCACCAGTGCGCTGACCAGGCTGGCGCGCACCATCAGGTCCAGCCCGTGGCGGTGCTGCACATGGCCCAGCTCGTGCGCGAGCACGCCCACGAGCGCATCGGGCTGGTCGTCCAGCAATTCCACCAGCTCGTCGGTCAGGACGATGCTGCCACCGGGCAGGGCAAAGGCGTTGGCGCCCAGGACCCCGCTCTGGTGAAAGGCGAGTTGCCAGGCCGGTGCATCGCCCTCGGGATGGGCGGTTTCAACCACCCGGGCAAAGCGCTGGCGCAGCGCTTCCTGCCGCGCGGCCGGCAGTTGGCTGGGTTCGAGGAACAGGCGGTCGAGCTGCGCCAGACTCTGCTCGCCGATCTGGTTCTCCAGCGACTGCGGCACCAGCCGGGCCAGCGTGGTGCTGAGCCAAGGCACGCCCCAGACCCAGGCCGCGGCGAGAAACACCACCGTGCCGGCCATGGCGGCGAAGGTGGCGCGCCAGCTCTGCATCCAGCCCACCACGGCGCCCTCACGCAGACCGCTGGCCTGGAACCAGGCATCCCACTCGGCGGCGCTGGCGTGCTGGATCAGGCCACCATCGGGCAGCCCGGTCTGGCGCTGGCCGTGGCTGCGGCGCTCGGGCCAGCGCACGCCGCTCAGCGGGTAGTGGTGTTCGACGAGGCCATCGTGCGTGCGCAGCAGCAGCTCGTCGCCCTGCACCCGCAGGGTCACCGAGCGCCCACGCGGGCTGCGCCCGTCAAACCACTGGGTCCGGATCACCCCGGATGCGCCCGCCTCCATCACAGCCCCATGTCGACGCCGAAGAAGTCGCCCGCCGCATCGCCCAGCACACCCCTGCCCGCCGGCTGCGCATCGGCCACCCATTCGTCCACATCACCCTGCACCACCAGCGCCATCGCTTCGAGCTTGACGCGCGCCAGGCGCACCTTGGCAAACGGCCAGTAGAGGCCGAGGGTGAGCGCGATCAGCAGCCAGTTGACCAGGCCGACGCGAAACAGCGGGCCCAGGCGCAGGTCGCTCCGGAACTGGATCTTCGGGCTGCGGGTGTGGGACCAGAGCAGGTTTTGCAGGCGCGAGGTCGTGTACGACCCCACGACCAGCGGCATGAGCATGTAGACCATCAACACGACAACGCCAAAAGCCACCGCGGCCAGCAGGCCGGCGACCGCCCCGCCCCCTCTGCCCAGCTCGGCCCAGTTGGTCATGCCCATGAGCATCATCACCCCGAAGGCCGCACCCATGACGCTGCCCACCACCAGCATCACCACCAGCGCCACGCCCAGGATCTTGAAGAACAGGCCGTAGAACCGGCCCACGCCGACGGTGAGCTCGGTCCGCTCCTGGGCGAAGGTGTAGCCCCCGTGCTGGTAGCGCTTGATGCGTGCCCAGAGCCAGGGCAGCAACAGCACAAACACCAGCACCACGGCCCCCACCACGGCAGCGGCGTAGCGCGCGCTCTCTTCTGCGACCGCCTCGCCCTCGACGGGTTCGGGCAGGAGCACAACAAAGGCCAGCGCGGGCAGGAACATCGGCAGCATGCTCAGGTAGGCCGATGGGATGTCGCCCACGAAACTCAGGCGCACACCGCGCCAGCTGGTGTTGCGCAGGCGGAACTGCAGTGAAGACCGCCACAGCAGCGGCCACAGCCCCATGAACACCACCAGCGCAACCCAGGAAAACGCCGGCATGAAGTTCGACACCGCCCAGTAGCCCAGGCCGAGCACGAGCACCAGCAGGTAGCCGCGGAACATCTTCCAGGGATCGGCATGGAAACCCAGCGGGTCGCCACCGACGAGCGTGTTGTTCTGGAAATAGGCCATGCGCCGCGCGCGGGCGAAGGGCAGGTAGAGCGTGAGCGTGACGAGGGTCAGCAGCAGGTTGACGATCCAGATCCGGAAGTATTCGCTGCCCGAGCCGGTGAAACGGATGTCCAGCGTCTGCGGCCGGTGCGGCGGCGCCGGTGGCTGGGCGTCCATCATCACCGTTTCGGCGAAATTGTCCGAATCCCTCATTCCCCGCCCCTTGTAGTGAAAAGTAGCAGGAATGCTACCACCGGGTCCGGGCCACTCCGGGCGTTCGGGAGGCCCCCAGACGGGGCTACTGCCAGAGCGACTTCACGCGGGCGTCACGCCCGCAGCTGTAGCGGTAGTAGTTGTAGCGCACCGTGTTCTTCTTGTAATAGTCCTGGTGGTAGTCCTCGGCCAGGTAGAAGGTGCTGGCGGGCGCGAGCTCGGTGTGGATGGCCTTGAACCGGCCGCTCTTGAGCAGGGCGTCACGGCTGGCTTCCACCACCTGGCGCTCGGCCGGGTTGCCCCAGTAGATGCCGCTGCGGTACTGGCTGCCGATGTCGCAGAACTGGCGGTCTTTCACGGTGGGGTCGATGTGACGCCAGAAATACTCGACCAGCTCGGCGTAGCTCACCTTCGCCGGGTCGTAGATGACGCGCACCGCCTCGGTGTGGCCCGTGTGACCATTGCTCACCTGCTCGTAGGTCGGGTTGGCGGTCTTCCCCGCGGTGTAGCCCGACTCCACCCCGGTCACGCCGGCGAGTTTCTCGAAGTCCGCCTCGATGCACCAGAAGCAGCCGCCGGCGAAGACCGCCGTGGCGGTGGCCGCCTGGGCCGTCGCGGCCAGGGCGCCCAGCCAGGCCGCAAGGGCCAGCGCACGGATAGTTTTGTTCATGTGGGGGTTCTCCGGAAGGTTCAGCTGCGCAGCGCCGGCAGTGCGGCGCCCTGGGGCACAAAAGCCAGCGCCACGCCGTTGTTGCAGTAGCGTTTGCCAGTGGGTTTGGGGCCGTCGTTGAAGACATGGCCCTGGTGTCCGCCGCAGCGGCTGCAGTGGTATTCGGTGCGCGGGTAGATCAGCTTGAAGTCGGTGGAGGTGCCGAGCGCGCCGGGCAGCGGTTGCCAGAAGCTCGGCCAGCCGGTGCCGCTCTCGTACTTGTGGGCGGCGTCGAACAGCGGCAGGTTGCAGGCGGCGCAGACATAACGACCCGGACGCTTCTCGGCGTTGAGCGGGCTGCTGCCGGCGCGTTCGGTGCCGTGTTCGAACAGCACGTCGTAGGCCGCTGGCGACACGATCGCCTTCCACTCGGGGGCGGTTTTCTTCAACGGAAATGGGGGTTCGGCGGCGTGCGGGGTTGCGGCCGGCAAGCCGACCGCGGCCAGCACGGCGCCCAGTTGCTTCAACAAGGTTCTGCGTTCCTTCTTCATCTCGGTGTCCTCGGGTTGGGTAGGGATGAGTCGGGGGGAGGAACAGAACCTTACAGGAAGGCGCTCAAATGCCGCGGCGGCGCCGCGGAGACCCTGACGGCAGTGGACAGGATGATGGGGACCGTCGTCAGGGTCCCCGCCCAGCAGGGACAAAACGGCGCACGCAGGAAAACCGGCTCAGACCGCAGGAGACGAACGCGCTGGTGGCCACAATTCACGGGCCAGGGCACGCCGCAGTCGCACCGCCAGCATGCCCGCGGAGAACCTCCGGTCAGCCAGTGCATCGCACGCCACCGTCACCCGTTGCAGCGACACGGCATCGCCGGGAAAGCCCATGGCATCGCACAACAGCGACC
>JAHIQV010000249.1 GCA_018903185.1 Gammaproteobacteria bacterium
CAACGGCCTGGTCGAGCTGCAGGGTGGCACGGTCGCCAGCGCCGCCCTGCTGGGCGGCGCGGCGCTGGCCCTGCTGTTGTTCGTGTGGTTGCAGCGGCGCACACTCAAGCGTCGACGGAAGAACGACGAGGGCACCGACCCGCTGATGAACCTCTCGCTGTTCACCGACCGGCGCTTCGCCATGGGCAGCATCGTGGCGTTCATCTACGGCATCGCGCTGTTCGGCTCCACCTACCTGCTGCCGGTCTACATGCAGATGGGGCTGGGGCTTTCGCCGTCCTACGTGGGCAGCATCCTGCTGCCGGCAGGCCTGGTGCTGGCCATCACCATCGCCATCGTCGGGCGCCTGGCTGACCGCCAGCCCACGCACCGGCTGGTGAGCATCGGGCTGGTGCTGCTGGCGGCCTCGTTCGCCCTCATGTTCACGATCGACCTGCGCCGCCCCAGCCACATCATTCCGCTGCTGGTGACCTGGGCGATCCTGGGCCGCATCGGGCTGGGCTTCATCCTGCCCTCGCTCAACATCGGCGCCATGCGCGGTTTGGAGCGCACCCACATCCCGCAGGGGTCTAGCGTGATCAACTTCCTGCGCATGCTGGGCGGTGCCGCGGGCGTCAGCCTGTGTGGCATCGTGCTCGAATGGCGCTTCGCCGCCCACGGCTTCCGGCTCGACACGGCCAACCCCAGTCCGGAGCGGCTGGCCGCGTTTGACGAGACCTTCGGGTTGCTGGCGGCGATCTGCGCCCTGGCCCTGGTTGCCGCGTGGCGGCTGCGTGCAGAACGCGCGGCAGACTGACCCTGCAGTGGACCTGCGCGGCCCGACCCAAGCGGCCCCGCCCGAGAACAAAGAGTCCGCCGCACAATAGACCCTTCACCACTCATGAGCCTCCAGACCGAGGCGCAGCGCCGGAGCGGGGGATCCCCCCCAGTCCAGCACGCACCGTGGAACCGGCTTCGCCGGGCAACTGGTGCGGTCCCCCTTCCCAGGGGGAAGCCGCGCAGCGGCGCAGGGGGGTCACTCCAGATGTGCCAACTGCTCGGACTCAACTGCGCCACCCCCACCGACGCCTCGTTCAGCTTCACCGGCTTCTGCCAGCGCGGAGGCAACACCGGTGAACACGCCGACGGCTGGGGCATTGCTTTCTTTGAAGGTCGCGGCCTTCGGCTGTTTGTGGACCACCAGAGCGCGGCCCGGTCGCCGATGGCGGAGTTCCTGCAAAGCTACCCGCTCAAGAGCCGCAACATCATCGCCCACGTGCGCAAGGCCACCATCGGCGAGGTGGCACTGGAAAACGCCCACCCGTTCTCGCGCGAACTCTGGGGCCGCCACTGGGTGTTTGCCCACAACGGTGACCTGAAAGACTACTTTCCCCACCTGCACAGCCACTTCCAGCCCATCGGCAGCACCGACAGCGAACGCGCGTTCTGCTGGCTGATGCAGGAACTCTCCAAATCCCACGCCAGCCTGCCCAGCACCGAAGAGCTCACGCTCACCCTGCGTGAACTCGTGCCCCAGGTGCGCCACTTCGGCAGCTTCAATTTCCTGCTCTCCAACGGCGAGGCGCTGTGGGCGCACTGCAGCACCCGGCTGCACTGGCTGGTGCGCCAGCACCCGTTTGCGCCAGCCACCCTGATGGACCGCGACTGGACCGTCAACTTTGCCGAACTCAACCACCCCGGTGACCGGGCAGCGGTGATCGTCACCACGCCCCTCACCCACAACGAAACCTGGACCGCCTTCGAGCCCGACGAGCTCAAGGTGTTCGTGGACGGCCTGCCCGTGCTGGAGAAGAGCGCTTGACCGCCTGGCTGACCCTGGGGATCGCGATCGTGGCCGAGGTCATCGGCACGACCGCGCTCAAGGCCAGCGAAGGGTTCACGCGGCTCGGCCCATCGGTGGTCGTGGTGGCGGGCTATGCGGTGGCGTTCTACTGCCTCTCGCTGGTGCTCAGGACCATACCGGTGGGTGTGACCTATGCCATCTGGTCGGGCCTGGGCATCGTGCTCATCACGCTGGTGGCCTATGTGGTGTATGGCCAGAAGATCGACCTGGCTGGCCTGCTGGGCATGGGCCTGATCATCGCGGGCGTGGCCGTGCTCAACGTCTTTTCAAAAACCGCCGCTCATTGAAGTACGCGCCACGGTGCGCGCTCAGAGCACCTTGAACAGCTTCTCCCGCAACTCGGGCAAGCGCTTGGCACCCATGCTGTGGTTGGACATGCTGCTCGCCCAGGCGTGGTAGACCACGCGCAGCTGCTCGGTGGTCTCGGCATGAAAGATGTCGTGCACCAGCGAAATGCGCATGTTCTGACCAATGATCGAGTTGATCGAGTTGATCATGAAGTTGCGCGCCATCTCATTGTCTTTGGCGCTGCGAGAGTCGGCACTCGGCAGGCCCGGTATCTCGCTGGACAACGACCCGGTCGCCTCATTCGTCGGCACCGCGGCAGCAGCGGCCGGCGCTGGCGAGGCTATGGGTTTGGCGCGCACCTGCGCCTCGACGCAATCCAGCGTCAGCAGCTGGGCCAGGATCTCTTCGATGTCGCCGCTGCCGCTCAGAAAGGCGGCGAGTTCGCTGCCCGAGCGCTTGCCATCGATCACCACCAGGATGCGGCGCACCAAGGGTGACAAACCGAGCGAGCGGGTCTGGATTTCCTGTTGCCCAACGGCGGTCTTGGTGTAGACAGCGGTGGTCAGATCAAAAGTTTCGGG
>JAHIQV010000250.1 GCA_018903185.1 Gammaproteobacteria bacterium
CGATCTGGCCCGGCGCGACCTCACCATCAACGCCATGGCGGTGGCCGCCAGCGAAGCCGATGACCCGCTGAACGCCCGGTTGATCGACCCCCATGGTGGCCAGCGCGACCTGCGGGACCGCGTGTTGCGCCACGTGACCCATTCCTTCGCCGAAGACCCGGTGCGCATCCTGCGGCTCGCGCGCTTCGCCGCCCGCTTCCCCGACTTTTCGGTGGCCCCCGAAACCCGGGCGCTGATGCGCCAGATGGTGGAGCACGGCGAGGTGGATCATCTGGTGGCCGAGCGCGTCTGGCAGGAGCTCTCGCGCGGCCTCATGGAACAGCGGCCCAGCCGCATGTTCGAAGTGCTGCGCGATTGCGGCGCGCTGCAACGCCTGCTGCCCGAAGTGGACCGGCTCTGGGGCGTGCCGCAGCGCGCCGACCACCACCCCGAGATCGACACCGGCGTGCACCTGATGATGGTGCTCGACATGAGCGCGTTGCTCGGTGCTTCGCTGCCGGTGCGCTTTGCCTGCCTGTGCCACGACCTCGGCAAGGGCACCACGCCCGCCGACGTGCTGCCGCACCACATCGGCCACGAGGAGCGCAGCGCGCGGCTGCTGCTGGGTGTGTGCGAGCGCTGGCGCGTGCCCGTGGAATGCCGCGAACTCGCTGACGTGGTTGCGCGCGAACACGGCAACCTCCACCGCAGTGCCGGCCTCGGCGCGGCGGCCCTGGTCCGCCTGCTCGAACGCTGCGATGCCTTCCGCAAACCGGCCCGTTTTCTGGACATCGTGCTGGCCTGCGAGTGTGATGCGCGGGGCCGGCTCGGCCACGCAGACGACGCCTACCTGCAGCGTGAACGCCTGCTCCCCGCGCTGCAGGCGGCCCGTTCGGTGGTCACCGCGGACATTGCCGCGCAGGCGCAGTCCCGGGGATTGACCGGCCCTGACGTGGGGGCCCTGATCCACCGCGCGCGCGTCGCCGAAGTGTCGAGAGCCCTGGGCGAAAGCGCGCCGCACGGCACGTCATGAATAAAAGCCCGGCTCGTCAAGCCCGCACGAAGTCCCTCACCCGGCAGGTCGGACAAATGCCCGTCGTGTGACAAGCGGCACCGGGTCTGTTACGGTCAATGGTTGATGAGCACATTACCAAGCCTGCTGGTTGGGCCATGCGCCCTGTTTCTGGATTTCGACGGCACACTGGCCGAACTGGCGCCCCGGCCCGACGAGGTGGTGGTTCCGCGCGAACTCGTGGACCTGCTGAAACAGCTGCACACCCAGCTGGGCGGCGCGCTGGCGCTGGTCACCGGCCGCGCGCAGGGGGATATCGACCCGTTTCTCTCACCCCTGGTGTTGCCGGCAGCTTTCGAACACGGCGCGATGCGCCGTTCGTTGCAGGGCACCACCTCATCGGATCGGCGCCCCGAACTGGGTCCCGTGCTGGCCGCGGCGCAGGCGCTGGCGGCCCACCACCCGGGCCTGCTCGTGGAACACAAGAAGACCGCCGTCGCCCTGCACTTCCGGCTCGCACCCGAACTGGATGCCGAATGCACCGCGGTCATGACGGCCGCCATCCGGCACGACCCGGATCTGCAACTGCTGCGTGGCAAGGCCGTGGTGGAAGTCAAGTCCGCCCATGTGGGCAAGGGCCTGGCCATTGCCGCCTTCATGGCGGAGTCCCCTTTCAAAGGGCGCCAGCCGGTATTTGCCGGCGATGACGTGACCGACGAGTCCGGCTTTGACGTGGTACAGCGGTTCGGCGGCTGGGGCATCAAGGTGGGCGAAGGCCCGAGCTGCGCCACCCACCGCATCGCCCACCCGCAGGCCCTGCACCAGTGGCTGAGGGACGCCACCCGGAACATCCCCGACACAACAACAACATTGCGATGAACCCTCCGACCGCCGCCACCGACCTCACCGGCCACACCGGTTTTGCGGCGCCCGCAGCCCCGTCCCTGTCCCTTGGTGTGGTGGGCAATTGCGCCTTCAGCGCCCTGATCGATCCGCATGGGCGCGTGGTCTGGAGTTGCCTGCCCCGTTTTGATGGCGATCCGGTGTTTCACGCGCTGCTCGGTAGCGAAGACGGTGCGGGCGCTTTTGCCATCGACATCGAACACCTGGACAAGACACGGCAGTACTACGACCCCAACACCGCCGTGCTGCACACCGAGTTGTGGGACACGAAGGGGCAAGGCCTGCTCATCACCGACTTTGCGCCCCGCTTTCCCTCGCGCGGGCGCTATTTCCGCCCCACCATGCTGGTGCGCCGCGTGCGTCCGCTCCAGGGTGCCCCCCGCATCCGTGTGCAGCTCACCCCCCGCTTCAACTGGGGCGCCCAGACACCCACCATCACCTCGGGCAGCAACCACATCCGCTACGTCGGTGACCAGCAGACGCTGCGGCTGCACACCGACGCTTCCATCTCCCACGTGCTGGCCCACCAGCCCTTCCTGCTCACGCGCGAACTCAACTTCCTGTTCGGCCCCGACGAGACCCTGGAGGGCGGCATCGGCGACACGGCGCGGCATTTCGAACAGGAAACCCTGGCCTACTGGCGCGGCTGGAGCCAGCGCCTGGCGCTGCCGCTGGAGTGGCAGGACGCGGTCATCCGCGCCGCCATCACGCTCAAGCTCTCGATGTTCGAGGACACCGGCGCCATCGTCGCGGCCATGACCACCAGCATCCCCGAAGCACCGGGCACGCAGCGCAACTGGGACTACCGCTACTGCTGGCTGCGTGACGCGTTCTTCGTGGTGCGCGCGCTCAACAGCCTGGCCGAGGTCGGCACCATGGAAGACTACCTGGGCTGGTTGTCCAACGTGGTGGTGGGCGCCAACGGCGGCCATGTGCAGCCGCTGTTCGGCATCGGGCTGGAACGCGAACTGACCGAGCGCATCTGCGAACGGCTCCCGGGGTACCGCGGCATGGGCCCGGTGCGCGTGGGCAACCAGGCGTTCGAGCATTTCCAGCACGACGTCTACGGCAACATCGTGCTCGGCGCGGCCCAGGCGTTTCACGACCGGCGTCTGCTCAACCCGGCGGGCCTGGCCGAGTTCGAGCGGCTCGAATCGGTCGGCGAGAAGGCGGTTCGCATCTTCGACCAGCCCGACGCCGGCATGTGGGAACTGCGCACGCGGGCCCGCGTGCACACCTCGTCGGCGCTGATGTGCTGGGCCGCCTGCGACCGGCTGGCCAAGATCGCGCAGACGCTGCAACAGGCCGAGCGCGCCGCCTACTGGCAGAAACACGCCGAAGGCATGCGCGCGCGCATCCTGCGCGAATCGTGGAGCGAGGAACGCCAGGCCTTTGCCGAGAGCTTCGGCGGGCGCGACCTCGACGCCAGCGTGCTGCTGATGGCCGAAGTCGGTTTCATCGATCCGATGGACCCGCGCTTCATCGCCACCCTTGACGCGCTGGAGAAACACCTGTGCGACGGCCCCTACATGCGGCGCTACGAAGCGGCCGACGACTTCGGCACGCCCGAAACCGCGTTCAACATCTGTACCTTCTGGCGCATCGACGCGCTCGCGCGCATCGGCCGCGTGGAAGAAGCCCGCGCCATCTTCGAGACCATGCTCAAGGCGCGCAACCCGCTGGGCATGCTCTCCGAAGACACCCACGCCACCACGGGCGAGATGTGGGGCAACTACCCCCAGACCTATTCGATGGTGGGCATCATCAACGCGGCCGTTCGCCTCTCGGCGGCCTGGGACACGGTGATTTAAATGGGCAGACTCGTCGTCGTTTCCAACCGGGTCGCCGACCCGCGCAAGACCGCCTCGGGCGGACTGGCCGTGGCGCTCGGCCAGGCGCTGCAGGCCTCGGGCGGACTCTGGTTCGGCTGGAGTGGCAAGGTGGTGGAAGGTGGAACGCCCGGCGAGGGCGACGTCCACCTGCAGACCGCCGGCCCGGTGCAGCTGGCCACGGTGGACCTGAGCCGCGAAGACCACGACAGCTACTACCTGGGCTACAGCAACGGGGTGCTCTGGCCGGTGTTCCACTACCGGCTCGACCTGGCCGATTTCGACGCCGGCTTCATCGGCGGCTACCGGCGTGTCAACCAGATGTTCGCGCACAAGCTGGCGGCGATGCTGCGGCCCGACGACGTGATCTGGGTGCACGACTACCACATGATCCCGCTGGCCGCCGAGCTGCGCAACATGGGCTGCCAGCAGCGCATGGGCTTCTTCCTGCACATTCCCCTGCCGCCGCCCCTGATGCTGGCCGCCGTTCCGGAGCACGAGTGGCTGATGCGTTCGCTGTTCGCCTACGACCTGGTGGGCTTCCAGAGCGAGGCCGACGTGGCCCATTTTTCGCGCTACGTGGGCACCGAAACCTCGGCCGACATCCTGGGCGAACACGAGTTCCGGGCCTTTGGCAAAACCCTGCAGGTGCAGGCCTTCCCGATCGGCATCGACGTGGACGAGTTCATGGCCCTCGGTCGGGGCCAGGACGCGATCGACATGTACGAGCAGATGCGCGACGAATATTCACGCCGTCGCCTGTTGCTTGGCGTGGAGCGCATGGACTACTCCAAGGGTCTGCCGCAGCGCATCAAGGCCTTTCGCCAGTTGCTGCAGAACTACCCGGAAAACCTCGGTAGCGCCACGCTGATCCAGATCGCGGCACCCAGCCGCGAGTCGGTCGATGCCTACGCCGCTCTGCGCCAGGAGCTGGAGAGCCTGTGTGGTTCGGTCAATGGTGACTTCGGCGAACTCGACTGGATGCCGGTGCGCTACATCCACCGCAGCGTGGCGCGCAAGCGCCTGCCCGGCCTGTACCGCGCGGCCAGCGTGGCGCTGGTGACGCCCCTGCGCGACGGCATGAACCTGGTGGCCAAGGAGTTCATCGCCGCGCAGGACCCCGAAGACCCGGGCGTGCTGGTGCTGTCACGCTTCGCCGGGGCGGCGGAGCAGATGCGGGACGCCCTGCTGGTGAACCCCTACGACACCACCCGCACGGCCGAGACCATGCAGCGCGCGCTGCAGATGCCGCTGGAAGAACGCCAGCGGCGCCACCAGGCGCTGCTGCAAAACGTCCGCGAACAGGACGTGCACTGGTGGCGCCAGCGCTTCCTGAACGCACTCAACGCCGTTTCGGCAGCCTGATCCGACCCAGGGCGGTGCCCGCCAGGCGGCGGGCGCCGCCCTGCTTTTTTTTCACGCCCCTTCTGGAGAAAAAACCATGAACGGCAACATCCTGGACCTCGCCACCCGCTGGTGGATCAGCCTGGGCAGCGCCGCCACCACGCTGCTGCGCGTGACCCTCATCCTCATCGCCGCCTGGCTGCTGGTCGCCATCCTGCAGCGCGGCATACGCACGCTGCGCATACGCATCGCCAGCCGCATGGACGACCGCGAGTCCACCAAACGCGCCGAAACCCTGGGCCGTGTGTTCCGCTACCTGGTCGGGGTGGTGGTGAGCCTGATCGCCGGCATGCTGGTGCTCTCCGAGCTGGGGGTGTCGGTGGCGCCCATCCTGGGGGCGGCTGGCGTGGTCGGTCTGGCGGTGGGTTTTGGTGCCCAGAGTCTGGTCAAGGATTTTTTCACCGGCTTCTTCATCCTGCTGGAAAACCAGATCCGGCAGGGTGATGTGGTCAAGCTGGGGGAACACGCCGGCATGGTGGAGGTGATCACGCTGCGCTACGTGCAGCTGCGCGACTACGACGGCAACGTGCACTACGTGCCCAACGGCCACATCAGCACCGTGATCAACATGACGCGCGGCTTCAGCAACGCGGTCATGGACATCGGCGTGGCCTACCGCGAGAACGTTGACAAGGTGATGCGGGTCATGGCCGAGGTGGCCCGGGCCATGCGCACCGACCCGATCCTTGGCGCCAGCATCACCGACGACCTGGAGATCGCCGGCGTCGAGCGCTGGGCCGACTCGGCGGTGGTCATCCGCTGCCGCTTTCGTTGCCTGCCGCTGGAGCAGTGGAACGTGAAACGCGAATACCTGCGCCGCCTGAAGGCCGCCTTCGATGCCGCCGGCATCGAGATCCCCTACCCGCACCTCACCGTGTACGCCGGTCAGGACCACGCCGGCAAGGCACCCGCGTTCCAGGTGCGCCCGCTCGAAACGGCCTGAACAGCCTCGCGCCATGCTGGCGCGGGCACGCTGCCACGCCTGTGATTCGGACCCGCGCCGGCCGAGGGGGTCAAAGATCGGTCAAGCGCCGTTTTTCACGGTTCAAGCCGGTCCAGCGCGCGCGCAGCGCCCATGAGCGCCGGAGACTGTCGGGAAGTGATCACCCACACGGGAATGTCGGCCAGCAGGCCGCGGAACCGGCCCTTGGCCTCGAAACGCGCGCGGAACGGCGAGCCCTCGAACCAGGTGCCCAGCCGCGGCACGATGCCGCCACCGATGTAGACCCCGCCGCGCGCACCCAGCGTGAGCGCCAGGTTGCCCGCCACCGAGCCCAGCATGGCGCAGAAGATGTGCAGCGCTTCCAGCGCCTGCGGGTGACCGGCCTGCAGGGCCGCCTCGCTCACACCGGCCGGACTCGCCACACCGCCCGGCGCCACGCCGTCGGCCTGGCAGAGCAGGCCGTAGGTGTCGAGCAGGCCTTGACCGCAACACACGCGCTCGGCCGAACAACGGCCGTAGCGGCGCGCCAGGCCGTCCATCACCAGACGTTCGCGCGCGGTCACGGCCGGCAGCGTGACGTGGCCGCCCTCGCCTTCCAGCGGCACCCAGCCGCCAAATCCGTTCGGCAGCAGGCCCGACACACCCAGCCCGGTGCCGGCGCCGACCAGGCCGATCGCCGCGCCCGGCCGTGCCACGCCACCACCCACCGGTCGCAGCTCCGCCGCCGGCAGGTCGGGCAGCGCCAGCGCCAGTGCGGTGAAGTCGTTGAGCAGGCGCAGCGTGTTGAAGCCGAACTCGGCCTTCAGCGCCGACTGCGAAAACGACCAGTGGTGGTTGGTCATGCGGATCTGGTCGCCGGTGATCGGGTTGGCGATGGCGATCGCCACCGCGTCCGGCGTGCCGCGCCCGAGGTCGTTCAGGTAGACGCGGATCGCTTCCTGCAGGGTGGCGTGGTCCGCGCAGGGCAGCACGCGCACGTCGGTGATGGGCTCACCCGGCCCGGCCTGCCAGGCGAAACGGGCGTTGGTGCCGCCCACGTCGGCGAGCAGTCGGGCGCGGAGGAGTCCATTGGTCGGATTCGGCATCTGATCAGGTCCACAAAGTCGGTCCGCAACAGTACCCCATGACGGCCCCGGTGCGAAGTGGGGCAGATCATACCGGGCATGTAACTCAGTTACACGGCTGTCAGAGTGGGTGGAACGGCTTTGTCACCGGGGCCGCCGCGGCCGTCGCGCCAGCGGTCAGACGCGCTGCGAACGCGCCCAGCGCACGATGTCGGCCGCGCCCATGGCGCCGGGCTGTCGCGCCACCTCGCGGCCGTTCACGAACAGCGCCAGCGTGGGGATGCTGCGGATGTTGAAGCGTGCGGCCAGGCTCTGCGCTTCTTCGGTGTTCACCTTGGCCAGGCGCATGCCGGGCTCCAGTTGCTGCGCCGCCTGCTCAAACGCCGGCGCCATCGCGCGGCAGGGGCCGCACCAGGGCGCCCAGAAATCCACCAGCACCGGCACCTGCGAGCGCGCAATGTGTTTCTCGAACGCCGCCTCGTCCAGGGGCACCGGATGGCCGGTGAACAGGGGCTGGTGGCATTTGCCGCAGTCGGGCGCGGCCGCCAGATCGTCGCGGGCGATGCGGTTGGTGGTGTGGCAGTGGGGGCAGACGATGTGCAGGGAATCGGTGGACATGTTTCAGGCTCCAGACGGGTTGGTCCGCAGATGGATGCCCATTGGCCGATTTCAAGACACCCTGTGGGGTATCAGGATGATCAGATGATCTGGCCGATCAGGCTGGCCACGAAGCTCAGCAGGATGGTGGTGGTGATGGGCAGGAACCACTCGCGCCCAAACGCCTTGAAGCGGATGTCGCCCGGCAGCTTGCCGAAGCCCAGCTTGTGCAGCAGCGGCGTGAACCAGCTGATCAGCAGCAGGGCCAGGAAGATGACGATCATCCAGCGGATCATGGTTGTCCGATCAAAGCCTGTGCGTGCGGTCACCCGCGGAAAAACCCACTGGCGACCAGCCTTCTGCACTGGTGGCCGGCGCCAGCGCCAGCACCTTGAACAGCTCGCCCATCTCGTGTTCGTTCACGAGCTTGCCCAGCATGGCGTTCTCGCGCGCACCGGCGTCTTTCGCCACCTCCAGCAAGCCGGCGTTGATCAGGAAGCGGCCCTGGCTGGTGTAGCCCAGCACGCTCATGCCAGCGTCCTGCGCGGCCAGCGCAATGCCGGTGAAGTTGACGTGCGCGGTGATGTCCTTTTCGCCCACGTCGGCCAGCGGGTTGTCGTCGCTCTGGTGCGCGCGGTGGCAGATCAGCGTGCCC